>NZ_LZJE01000240.1:0-9175 GCF_001666865.1 Mycobacterium sp. E136 | reverse complement strand
ACGCTGATGTCGCTGGCCTCCCACTTGTGCACGAGCGCGCGCGTCTCACCGTCGTCGACACTGACGGTGATCGCCTCGCCGTACCGGGAGATCACCCGCCCGGTGCTCGACTACGTCAAGCGCATCAGCCGCGAGTCGCCGCGCACCGTCGTCACCGTGTTCATCCCCGAGTACGTCGTCGGCCATTGGTGGGAGCAGGTGCTGCACAACCAGAGCGCACTTCGACTCAAAGGCCGACTGCTGTTCGAGCCGAATGTGATGGTGACGTCGGTGCCGTGGCAGTTGAGCTCCTCGGAGCGGCTCAAGACGCTGCAACCGCATTCGGCACCGGGCGACGCGCGCAGGGGATTCCTGGATTGACCGAAGACAAGGGTGGATCGACGGGCCTCGAGCTCACCGTCACCACTGGCTCGCCCGCCAACGGTGGCAGCTGTGTGGCGCGGGACGACGGCCGCGTGGTGTTCGTCCGCTACGCGCTGCCCGGCGAGCGGGTCAGGGTGCGGGTCGTCGCGGACCGCGGAAAGTACCTGCACGCCGACACCGTCGAGGTCATCGAGCCCTCGCCGGACCGCATCGACTCGCTGTGCGCGATTGCCGGAGCGGACGGCGCAGGGTGCTGCGATATGGCCTTCGCCGAGCCGGCGGCGGTCCGCGGACTCAAAGGCGCCGTCGTCGCCAACCAGTTGGCGCGGCTCGGCGGATTCCACTGGCGCGACGAGGCGGACGCCACGGCC
This sequence comes from Mycobacterium sp. E136, assembly GCF_001666865.1. Lineage (NCBI taxonomy): Bacteria > Bacillati > Actinomycetota > Actinomycetes > Mycobacteriales > Mycobacteriaceae > Mycobacterium > Mycobacterium sp. E136. Next base: position 8,441 of record NZ_LZJE01000240.1, on the reverse strand, counting down.
GAGCCGGTCGGTGACGGCGCCGCGAGGGGGTGGCGGACACGCGTGCGGCTGGACACCACCGGCGACGGACGGCCCGGCTTTCACCGCTTTCACAGCGCAGAGCTGGTCACCGACCTGAACTGCGCGCAGCTGCCCCACGGCATGGTCGACGGGCTGGCCGAGCGGACCTGGCCGCCCGGCTCGCAGCTGCACGTCGCGATCGACGACGAGGGCACGCGTCACGTCGTGCAGTCCGGCCCGCGAGGGCGCAACGGCGGCCACAAGGCCCCGACCCGGGTGGTCGAGGGGGACTACGAAGCGGTGCAGCGCGTCGGTGACCGGACGTGGCGCGTGCCGGTGACCGCGTTCTGGCAGTCGCACCGCGACGCAGCTCGGCTCTACAGCGAGCTGGTGGCAGGCTGGGCCCGGCTGAGCCCTGGGATGACGGCGTGGGACTTGTACGGCGGCGCGGGGGTGTTCGCGTCCGTGCTGGCCGAAGGCGTCGGGGAGAGCGGCAAGGTCGTCACGGTCGACACCTCGCGGGGCTCGTCGCGCGCGGCGCGGGCGGCGCTCGGCGACATGGGATGGGTGTCGGTGATCACCGACTCGGTGCGCCGAGCGGTCGCCGCGCAGCGCGATCGCGCCGACGTCGCGGTCTTGGATCCCCCGCGCACGGGGGCGGGTCGCGAGGTGATCGATCTGCTGGCAGCCGCCGAGGTGCCGCGGATCGTCCACATCGGTTGTGAAGCAGCGTCATTCGCGCGCGACGTCGGGTTGTATCGCGGGCATGGGTACGCCGTGGAAGAGCTGCGGGTGTTCGACTCGTTCCCGCTGACGCACCATGTCGAGTGCGTCGCGGTACTCGCGCGCGGCTAAACGGGTATCCCGCCGAGAATGCAGACGTTTTTGCCCTGCCCGGGTTTCGACGACACCGCCCGCGTCCTGGACACGAAGCGGCTGGGCAAGCAGCGGGTCGAGGCCATCCAGGTGGTGCGCGCGCTGACCGTGCCGGGCTACGGCTGGCGTCATCACCCCGCGGCGGCGATGTGGGCGGGCTACGAAGAGGCCCTGGTCCGCTACGGGCTCGACATCTGCGCCGCGTGGTGCCGGCTGGGACACGCCGACACGTGCGCGACGACGATGATCACCGACCTCACCCGCACGACCGGCATCAGCAGCGCGCGCACCCAGGACGAATTGACAACGGCGGGGGAGGTGCCGCCGTGGCTCGGCGATCCGACGTTTCACCGCAGCCATCAATCGGTGCTCGTCCGCAAGGACCCGCAGCACTACCGCCGGTTCTTTCCCGACGTGCCCGACGATCTCGACTACGTCTGGCCCGGATCCGACCGACCGCGCCGCATCGCGATCTGACGATCAGCCGAAGTACCGCGCCAGCCGACGCTGGCGGTGCCCGAACAGCGCCCCGATACCCGTAGCGATCACAGGAGTGAGCACTCGCAGCGGGGTGCGCAGTTCGAAGGTGAGCCGATCGCGCACCACGGTTCGCCCTTCGCCCGCCGGCTCCAGCCTGCGTTCGTGCCGCCACAGCCGCATGCTCAACATCGTCGATTCCTCGTAAAATCCACGGCCGGGCCACAATTCGACGATTGTCAGATGGTCGTAGTCGAACGGCAGCACACCGAACAACCGCATCCAGCAACGGCCCACGGGCTCGCCGACGGGAATGGTGTCGACGGTCAGATCCTTGCGACCGCGGGGCATCGACATGGTCATCCACGGCCGCAGTTCGTCGTTGATGCCCTCCGGCGTGACGATGCGCTCCCACACCCGCGCGGCGGGCGCGTCGACGGTGCTCTGACGTTCGACGATCATTGCGGTTCAAGCTAGCCGAGACGCCCACCGCTGCGGGGCGCACGTCGCGTTGATACGTTGGGCGACAGGTGTGCCGGGAAGTCTGGTCGGCGATTGCTTGTCGACCGCGAAACACAGATCGGGACCCGCCGTGACCTCTAGTCCACTCCGCCGCTTCGCACAGCGGACGCTGTTCTCGCGCGGATCGTGGTCCGAGACCGATCGCATCTCCTCGATCCTGCGCAAGGAAACCGTCGGCGGCGCGCTGCTGTTGGTGGCCGCGGCCGTCGCCCTCGTCTGGGCGAACTCCCCGTGGTCGGCGAGCTACTTCGCCCTGCGCGATCTCGAGGTCGGCGGCGAACCGTTCGGCATGCACCTGACCCTGACGGTCGGCACCTGGGCGGCCGACGGGCTGCTGGCGCTGTTCTTCTTCGTGGTCGGGCTGGAGCTCAAACGCGAGTTCGTCGCCGGCGACCTTCGTGACCCCGCCCGCGCCGCCCTGCCCATCGCCGCCGCCGTCGGCGGGATGGTCGTGCCCGCGCTGATCTTCGTCGCGGTGACCGCCCACGTCGGCGACGGCGCCCTCCGTGGCTGGGCCATCCCGACCGCGACCGACATCGCCTTCGCCGTCGCGGTGCTCGCCGTCATCTCCACACACCTCCCGTCCGCCCTGCGTACATTCCTGTTGACGCTCGCCGTGGTCGACGATCTGCTCGCGGTGCTGGTGATCGCCGTCTTCTACACCGAAGGCATCAACTGGCCCGCGTTGGCGGCGGCGATGGCGCCGCTCGCCCTGTTCGCGCTGTGCGTGCAGCGCCGCATCCGGTCGTGGTGGCTGCTGATCCCTCTCGCGCTGGCCACCTGGGCCTTGATGCACGAATCGGGCATCCACGCCACCGTCGCTGGCGTGTTGCTCGGCTTCACGGTGCCCGTGGTCCGCTCGGAGGCCGCGGGCGGACCGGACGCGGGGCCGGGCCTCGCCGAGCACTTCGAACACCGCCTGCGCCCGCTGTCGGCCGGCGTCGCGGTACCCGTGTTCGCCTTCTTCGCCGCGGGGGTGAACATCGGCGGCTACACCGGGTTCACCGAGGCGATGACCGACCCCATCACGCTCGGCATCGTCTTGGGCCTGATCGTCGGGAAACCGGTCGGGATCTTCCTGACCACCCGGGTGCTGGCGGCCGTCACGCGCGCCAACCTCGACTCGGCGATCCGGTGGATCGACGTGCTCGGCATCGCGATGCTGGCCGGTATCGGTTTCACCGTGTCCCTGCTGATCGGCGACCTGGCCTACGGGATCGGGTCCGAACGTGACGAATTCGTGAAGATCGGGGTGCTGACGGGGTCGCTGGTCTCCGCGGCCCTCGCTGCGGTCCTGTTGAGGCTGCGGAACAGGCAATATCGTGTGATTTACGAGCAGGAGACCGCCGACACGGACCACGACGGTGTGCCCGACATCTACCAAGCTCGGCAGGACTGACTACGACGGCCGTGCGTAGACTGAACGAATGCTTGAACAGATCCGCGGGCCCGCTGATCTGCAGCACCTATCGCAGTCGCAGCTGAGCGATCTAGCACGTGAGATCCGCGAATTCCTGATCCACAAGGTGGCTGCCACGGGCGGGCATCTCGGCCCCAATCTCGGCGTCGTTGAGCTCACGCTCGCGCTGCACCGGGTGTTCGACTCGCCGCACGATCCCATCATCTTCGACACCGGACACCAGTCCTACGTGCACAAGATGCTGACGGGCCGCAGCCACGAGTTCGCCACCCTGCGCAAGAAGGGCGGCCTGTCGGGCTATCCCTCCCGAGAGGAGAGCGAGCACGACTGGGTGGAATCCAGCCACGCCAGTTCGGCGCTGTCCTACGCCGACGGTCTGGCCAAGGCGTTCGAGCTGTCCGGGCACCGCAACCGCCACGTAGTGGCCGTCGTCGGTGACGGCGCGCTGACCGGCGGCATGTGCTGGGAGGCGCTGAACAACATCGCGGCGGCCCGGCGGCCGGTCGTGATCGTCGTTAACGACAACGGGCGCAGCTACGCGCCGACCATCGGCGGGTTCGCCGAGCATCTCGCTGGCCTTCGGCTGCAGCCCGGGTACGAACGCGTGCTCGAGGAGGGCCGCAAGGCCGTGCGCGGGGTCCCCGTAATCGGCGAGGTGTGCTACCAGTGCATGCACTCCATCAAGGCCGGCATCAAGGACGCGCTGGCGCCGCAGGTGATGTTCACTGACTTGGGCCTGAAGTACGTCGGCCCCATCGACGGCCACGACGAACACGCCGTCGAGGTCGCGCTGCGCCGCGCCCGTGGCTTCAACATGCCCGTGATCGTGCACGTCGTCACCCGCAAGGGCATGGGATATCCGCCCGCCGAGAACGACGAGGCCGACCAGATGCATGCGTGTGGCGTCATCGACCCCGAGACCGGGCTGGCGACGTCGGTCCCCGGTCCCGGTTGGACGTCGACGTTCTCCGAGGCGCTGATCGGCTACGCGTCGCGGCGCCGCGACATCGTGGCGATCACCGCGGCGATGCCCGGCCCGACAGGGCTGAGCGCGTTCCGCCAGCGCTTCCCTGACCGGTTCTTCGACGTCGGCATCGCCGAACAACATGCGATGACGTCGGCGGCCGGGCTCGCGATGGGCGGTCTGCATCCGGTCGTCGCGATCTACTCGACCTTCCTGAACCGGGCGTTCGACCAGCTGATGATGGACGTGGCCCTGCACAAGCTGCCCGTGACGATGGTGTTGGACCGCTCGGGGATCACCGGCCCGGACGGCGCCAGCCACAACGGCATGTGGGACCTGTCGATGCTGGGCATTGTGCCCGGTATGCGGGTTGCCGCGCCGCGTGACGGCTCCCGGCTGCGCGAGGAACTCGGCGAGGCCCTCGAGGTCAACGACGGCCCGACCGCCATCCGCTTCCCGAAGGGCGATGTCGGTGAGGACATCTCGGCCGTCGAGCGGCGTGACGGTGTGGACCTGCTGGCCGTACCCGCCGAGGGGCTCGGCGACGACGTGCTGCTGGTGGCGGTGGGACCTTTCGCGTCGATGGCGTTGGCGGTCGCGGAGCTGTTGCGCAACCAGGGCATCGGTGTGACGGTCGTCGACCCGCGCTGGGTGCTGCCGGTGTCCGAGGCGATCACCGCGCTGGCCCGCAAGCACAAGCTCGTCGTCACGCTCGAGGACAACGGCGTCAGCGGCGGCATCGGGTCGGCGGTCTCGGCGGCGTTGCGCCGCAACGAGATCGACGTGCCCTGCCGCGACGTCGGACTGCCGCAGGAGTTCTTCGCGCAGGCGTCGCGCGGCGAGGTGCTCGCCGAGGTCGGACTGACCGATCGCACGGTGGCACGTCAGATCACAGGTTGGGTCGCCGCGCAGGGCGCCGCCGTGAACGAAACCGAAGTCAGCGAGCGACTCGACTAGCCGTCGCCCCCTGTCCGGCGAGCGTGCGTGCTCGCTCGATAGGCTGTGGCAATGAAACTCGCTGGGCTGGTTCGCGTTTTGGCTGTCGCACTGCTGATCGCGATCGGCCTGGTGGCGACCCCAGGCGTAGCACCCGCAGACGCGCCACAGTGGTCCAACCTGGATGTACGAAGCTACGGCGGTCCGATCCCGGCGCCCGGCGCACTGATCGAATCGGTGCCACTCGACCCGTCGCTGGCGGTGGCCGGCGCGGCGTCGGCCTACCGGATCCTGTACGCCACGATCGACCAGCACGAGCGCCCGGCGGTGAGCACGGCCGCCGTCTTCACGCCGAAAACGCCTCCGCCGCCGGGCGGATGGCCGGTCGTGGCATGGGCGCACGGCACCGTCGGCCTCGGCGACGACTGCACGCCGTCCGCCCGTTCCCGCAGCGAGCGCGACGACGCGTATCTCACCCACTGGCTCGACCAGGGCTACGTGGTGGTCGGCAGCGACTACGCCGGCCTCGGCACGCCCAACCTGATGAGTTACCTCAACAGCGTCACAACCGCACGCGGCGTGGTGGATTCGGTGATCGCCACCCACGGTCTGGGCCTGCCGTTGTCGCCGAAGTGGGCGGTCGTCGGCCAGTCGCAGGGCGGGGCCGCAGCGGTCGCCACCGCCCGGTGGGCCACCGAGTTCAGCGCCGGCTCGGGTCTGGACTTCCGCGGCGTCGTCGCCACCGGCACGCCGGCGCAGGTCGAGAACATCGTCAAACAGGCGGGGCCGGACATGGCCGTGCCCCCGAAGCTGGGGCCGGTGGCCAACGCCTACACCGCCTACATCGTCGCGGCGTTGCGCGAAGCGCACCCCGAGCTCGACCTCGACCGCATACTCACCCCGGCCGGCCGCGCGGCCGCCGATCGCGCCGAAACCGAGTGTCTGGCCGAGCTTTCCGCCGCGTTGACGGATGCGAGCCTGCCCTCGTTCTTCTCCGCACCCCTGGCATCGATCCCCGGGGCGACGGAAGCCATCGACACCTACATGGGCATCCCCGCCGACGGATACGACCGGCCGATCTTCCTGGGCGTCGGACTGCTCGATCGTGACGTCCCGCCGGATCTCACGCTGCGATTCGCCGATGAGCTCACCGCCAACGGACAAGACGTCACGCTCAAGGTGTACCCCGACGAGGACCACAGCGGCACCGTGCTGGCCTCGCTGCCGGATTCGACGCCGTTTCTGGCACGCCAGTTCAGGTGACGGCCGCCCCGTAATCCAAGAAAAGCCAGTTAGGCTGCGACGATGGACGCCGAGTTGGAGCGCTGGAAAGCCGCGGGACACTATTTCGACTACCTGGGGTTCGAGATCTTCTACCGTGTCGACGGCCTGCCACTCGGCCAATCGCCGACCCTTCTCGCCGTCCACGGCTATCCGTTCAACTCGTGGGACTGGTCGCTGATCTGGCCGACGCTCACCGAACACTTCACCGTCATCGCGCCGGACATGATCGGGATGGGTTTCTCGGCCAAACCGGCCGCCTACGACTACTCGGTGCTCGATCACGCCGACATGCACGAGGCCCTGCTGGAGCACCTGAACGTCGAGCGGTGTCACGTCCTGGCCCACGACCTGGGCGATTCGGTGGGCCAGGAACTGTTGGCGCGCAGCGAATTCGGCGATCAGTCTTACGACCCTGTGCGGTACCAGTCGATCACCTGGCTCAACGGCGGGTTGTTCAACGAGGCCTACACGCCACGCACCATGCAGAAGTTGATGTCAGGCACTCCGCTGGGCGACCTGATGAGCCCGCTGCAGGGGCGCAGTTCGTTGTCGCGCAAGGTGCTGGAGTCGACGATCAACGAGATGTTCGGGCCCAACACGAAACCGTCGCGCGAGCTGATGACGCGGTTTCACGAGATCCTCGAGTTCAACGACGGTAAACGCGTACTGCACAAGGTCGGACGCTTCCTGGCCGACCGCTATACACATCGCAACCGCTGGGTGCGTGCGATGCGTCAAACCGCCGTCCCCATGCGGTTGATCGACGGGCCCATCGACCCCAACTCCGGCGCTCACATGGCGCGTCGGTACGCCGAGGTGATTCCCGAGGCCGACGTCGTGATGCTCGCCGACGACATCGGCCACTGGCCCCAGCTGGAGGCTCCGCAAGAAGTGTTGCGGCACTTCCTCGCCCACGTCGAGAAGGTGGGCGGCTAGCTAGAGCCAGAAGTCATTTGTCGTCGGGAGTTGCCGGCTGCTGGGCCAGCTTGGCGTCGGCCTCTGCCAGTGCCTCGGCAAGCGGGGCCACGGTGAGCTCCCGCTGCCAGGGCCGCGCACCCGCGTCGCGCAGGAACGTTTCGATCACGGCGGCTCGGTCGTCGACGGGTTCCCAGTCCCAACACAACCGGCGTACGGTGTCGGGGGAGAGGAGATTCTCTGTCGGCACCGAAACCCGCTGCGACACTTCGGTAAGCGCCGCGCGCACCGCCTCCAGTCGAGCGGCGGCTTCGGGTTTGCGCCTGGCCCAGCGGGATGCCGGCGGGGGGCCGTTCGACGGCTCCTGCGATTTGGGTAGATCCTGCGTCGTGCGGGCCCGGGCGAGCGCGTCGAGCCACACCTTGGCGCTGCGGCGCTGCCGGTTACCGCCGAACACCGGCAGCGCGGTCAACTTCTCGACGGTGTCGGGGTCGGTTGTGGCCGCGTTGATGATCGCCGAATCGGGCAGAATGCGCCCCGGCGCGATATCACGGCGCTGGGCGATGTGGTCGCGGGTGGTCCACAGTTCGCGCACGGCGGCCAGCGCCCGCGGGTCGCGGATCTTGTGGATCCCCGATGTACGACGCCAGCGGTCGCGTCGCGTCGGTGCGGCCTCGAAGTTCTTCAGTTGCTCGAATTCCTGTGCTGCCCAGTCGGTTTTGCCCTGCTCCTCGAGGACAGAGGCGACGGCGTCACGCAGGTCGATCAGCACCTCGACGTCGAGTGCGGCGTAGTTGAGCCACTCGTCGGGCAGTGGGCGTTTGGACCAGTCAGCCGCGCCGTGGCCCTTCATCAGCTGCAGCCCGAGCAGGCGCTGCACCATCGCGGCGAGATTGACCTTCTCGTAGCCGGCGAGCCGGCCCGCCAACTCCGTGTCGTACACGCTGATCGGCCGGATGTCGAGCTCGGCCAGGCACGGCAGATCCTGGTCGGCGGCGTGCAGCACCCACTCGTCGGTGCGCAGCACCTCGGCCACGGGTGCCAGCG
>NZ_LZJE01000239.1:0-667 GCF_001666865.1 Mycobacterium sp. E136 | reverse complement strand
CCCTCGAACTCCGCCAGCCACTGCACCGCGAGCTGGGGATCCTCAGTGGTTCGGGTGACGTGGCACCACTGCTTCTCGGTCACCGCGTCGAGGAGTGCCTCGCGGCGGATCCGGAACGGCTGCTTGAGCAGTGAGGTGTCGCCGGACGCGAGTGCGTCGAAGCCGATGAAGTGCGCGGGCGTCTGCTCCGACAGCATCTTGATGCGGCTGGCAGCGGGATGAATGCGCTGGCTCAGCGACTCCCAGTCCAGCCGGGTGCGTCCGCCGAATTCGCGGGGGACGACGATCTCACCGTCCAGCACGCATCGCGGCGCCAGCTCGTCGCGCACCGCCTCGACGACATCGGGGAAGTAACGGCCCAGGTCCTTACCGCTGCGCGAGAGCAGTACGACCTCGTCCCCGTCGCGGAACACCAGGGATCGGAAGCCGTCCCACTTCGGCTCGTACGACCACACACCCGCCTCGGGCGGGACCGTGGCCTGAGCCTTGGCCAGCATCGGTTCGAGCGGCGGCATCACGGGCAGGCGCATTCGGCCATTGTCGCAGTGCCGTCCGCGCTGAACCGGCGATGACATTTCCCGGTGTCGACGGTCAGAAGTGGCGTGGACGCAATAATGGGCGGGGTGGACCTTCCCGTAACGCCGCCGCTCGAACCGATGCTGGCCAA
>NZ_LZJE01000238.1:0-510 GCF_001666865.1 Mycobacterium sp. E136 | reverse complement strand
CCAGACCACGGTTCTCAGCGGTGTTTTCACGATTCCTCCGTTGCTGCGATTGACCCCGTCACCAGTGCGGCGCGCTCGAGATACTCGCGACCGATTCGTCGCCCTGCCGTCTCCCACACATCTGCACAGCGACCGAGTACAGCTCGGTCGTCGGCGCTCCCTCGGCGGGCGCCCGGATGTCGAACCGGAGCGTGAACATCAGCACCGCGACAAGGCCGGGGTATTCACGACGACCGACTCTAACCTAATCTTTGTTCTGGTTACCATTAATAGTGGATGCTATTCTCAGCGCTGGCCTTGTCGCGGTGCTGATGTTCACGCTCCGGTTCGACATCCGGGCGCCCGCCGAGGGAGCGCCGACGACCGAGCTGTACTCGGTCGCTGTGCAGATGTGTGGGAGACGGCAGGGCGACGAATCGGTCGCGAGTATCTCGAGCGCGCCGCACTGGTGACGGGGTCAATCGCAGCAACGGAGGAATCGTGAAAACACCGCTGAGAACCGTGGTCTGG
>NZ_LZJE01000237.1:0-1670 GCF_001666865.1 Mycobacterium sp. E136 | reverse complement strand
ATGATCACCACCCCAGTGGGGCCACAATTCATGAAGAACAACGGCCAAAGTGGGGCCAAGTCAGGTGACCACACTCACACTTCGTTCCCAGGGGCGTGTCCGTGTGGATTCGCTGCAATTCGTATTTCGCTAAGACTTTGTTCCAAGGCTCTGCTTATGGCCGCGGAAGGGTTATCGGGAGGTCGACTTACTGTCGCACGCGGAGGCGGCGGCGTGCTTCAGCAACAGCACCGCGTCGGCCGCGGTGGTGTGCACGTCATCGTTGAAGGCGTCTAGGTCCGGCCAGTCCATTGCGCCGGCGGAATTGGCCAGCCGCACCAGTAGTAATTCCAGCCGATCGACCTGCTGTTGCACCGCGTAAGGCTGCCCGGTGTGCCAGTAACCGGCCGCAGTACGTAGCGCCCCTCCCAGGCAGAAGCTGCATGGGGCGGCCACCGGCTCGGTGCGTGTCCGGTATGCCCCCGCGCCGACGTGCTCGGTGCGCACCCGCACCCAGTTGCCAGGCGAGTCGGCTGCCGGCTGCACCTGCGTGCCATCCGCGTCGCGGTAGTAGGCGCCTTGGGTCCACCCGCCGTCAGCTTCGATGAGCGCCAGGGCGCCCTCGATTACCTCCTGGTCGGTATCAATGTCAGCCATACCTTCAAAAGTACGAAGTGGGGCCGCGCGACAACACGAGGTTGGCCTCCCGAGTTTTGGGGGTTAACCCCCTAAACACGAGCATATGTACGACGATCCCGCCGCTAGGGTGCGAGCGGCTGCGGACGATTTTTGCGTTCGCTCGGTACGACGCCGCAACGGTGGAGCAGATGGATATCGCCGGACGCGGGGGTGCAGTCACCGCGTCAGAAGACGGAGGAAAACCCCCTTACTGAAGCCAGGCCAGAACCGGCAGAGTAACTAACAGGTCCGCCGGGCCGACCCCCCCGCGGCCCGGCAGACCTTTCCGCCGCAACGGCACCAAGTCTCGAGCCCGACGCTAACGCGTATGTCGGAATGAACGGTGTGTGTCATTTGCAGATGCCACCCCGCGGTGAGCACCATGGCGCCCTTATTGCGCGGGATGCGGAGCGCGGCGTTGATTTGGCGGTTGCCTGTCTTGATGTAGCGCCAGCGTCCTTGCGTCGCTCCTGACCACGATGGTGATGGCGCTACGCCGGCGAATCGGGCGAAGGCAGCCTCTGTCGGGAATCGTTGCACACCTGCGGTTTCGGCGACTATCTCGGCTGCCGATAGCGGCCCGCAGCTCGGGACAGGCCAAGAGGTGCGGGGACGGCTTGCTGGACGCGTTCGCGGATTCTTTACTCGAGCAGCAGCGCACCCTGGGGACCTGCCGACCGATGTCGGCCAGTTCGTCTCGCGCCAACTCGGCAACCAGTCCCTGTCGATCTTTGAGCCACTCGGCGGTGATCGCGGTGAATCCTCGTTGACAGCGCCGAGGACTTGATGATGCGCTCTGGGTCGAGTTCGTGCACCCGCCACAACAGGCGGCACATCGTCGCGTTGCGTTGCGCGATGAGGTTCTCGCGGCGATCGACAAGCAGCTTTAGCTCGCGGGAGGTTTGGTCAATATCGGCGGTCGGTGTCGGCTCCGGTTGAAGTACCCCAGGTTTTGTTCCTACTCGGTTGCGAGGGCCGGGGTTGGCTGGCTCGCGGGGTGTGAGGTGCCGGTG
>NZ_LZJE01000236.1:0-1271 GCF_001666865.1 Mycobacterium sp. E136 | reverse complement strand
GGTGTCTGGCTCCTGCAGACGCTGCCGTCTTCGGGCTGGCATTCGTGCGTTGTGCCGGCATCGGGTGGGAAGGACCGACCGGCGTGACTTGATAGGAGCGTGGCATCGCCCCCACTGAGATGTGTCCAGCCGGCCGGCCCAACCTTCGCCTCATCCACGTCTAGATGAAAGAAGGCACCGTCCATGGTGATCGTTGGGACCGATGTACACAAGCGCACCCACACCTTCGTCGCAGTCGACGAGGTCGGGCGCAAACTCGGCGAGAAAGTCGTGCAGGCCACCACCGCCGGCCATCAAAGGGCGATCAATTGGGCCCGTGCCCAATTCGGTGATGATCTGGTCTGGGGGATCGAGGATTGCCGCAATCTGTCGGCGCGCTTAGAGCGTGATCTGCTCGGCGCCGGGCAGTCGGTGGTGCGGGTCGCGCCGAAGTTGATGGCCCAAACCCGCGCCAGCGCCCGCACTCGCGGTAAGTCCGATCCGATCGACGCGCTGGCCGTGGCCCATGCGGTGTTACGCCATCCCGACCTACCGGTAGCCGCCCATGACGAGGTCTCACGCGAGCTGAAGTTGCTCACCGATCGTCGTGAAGATCTTGTGGCACAACGGACCGCCACGATCAACCGGCTCCGCCAACGTGTCCACGAACTCGATCCCGCTGCCGAACCCACACCCGGCTCACTGCACCGCGCCAAGCCCTGCGACACCCTGGCCGCCTGGCTACAGACCCAACAAGGCCTGCTGGCCGAGCTGGCCGCAGAGGAACTCGCTGACATCGTGCGCTTGACCCAGGCCATCAACGCGTTGGCCGCTCGCATCGGCGAACGCGTACGCCAGGTCGCCCCGACACTGCTGGCATTGCCGGGCTGCGGCGAGCTCACTGCCGCCAAACTCGTCTCCGAAACAGCCGGAATCACACGATTCCGCAGCGAAGCCGCTTTCGCCCGCCACAACGGCACCGCGCCGATTCCGGTGTGGTCAGGCAACACCGCCGGCCGCGTACGACTCAACCGCTCAGGCAACCGCCAACTCAACGCCGCCCTACACCGCATCGCGATTACCCAGATCCGGCTACCCGACAGCCCCGGGCATCGCTACTACCGTCACCGCCTCGCCGAAGGAAACTCCACCAAAGAAGCCCTGCGCTGCCTCAAACGTCGCCTCTCACGCGTGGTGTTCACCCGCCTCCACACCGACGAACACACCCACCGCAACGCCGGAAATACCGACCATCGCATCGCCGCTTGACATAGGAGCAATGCACGCTCGCG
>NZ_LZJE01000235.1:0-6975 GCF_001666865.1 Mycobacterium sp. E136 | reverse complement strand
CCGCCGCGCATCCTGTGGTCCGAGGGCGCCCGGTCCGGTGAGCTCGTCGTACAGATCCGCAGCACCGACCGCGCCGGCCTGCTGGCCCGGCTCACCGCCGTCTTCGAGCGCGACGGCATCGACATCGCCTGGGCGAAGGTGACCACCATGGGGTCCTCGGTGGTCGACTTGTTTGGGATCACCGCCGACCCGGACCTGCGCGACGAGATCGAACGCGACTTGTACGCGGTGCTGCCCGCACCGCCTCCCCCCAAGCCGGTGTCCGAAGCGAGCTGATCACGGTCGTTCCCGCCGTGCATGCCCTGCTCGGGCGGGCCACCCGCGGCTCCCATTAGGCTGGACGTCGTGTTTGAATCCCTGTCCGACCGGTTGACCGGCGCCCTGCAGGGGCTGCGCGGCAAGGGGCGGCTGACCGAAGCCGATATCGACGCGACCACCCGCGAGATCCGGCTGGCATTGCTCGAAGCCGACGTGTCTCTGCCCGTCGTGCGCGCGTTCGTCAACCGCATCAAGGAACGCGCCCGCGGCGCCGAGGTGTCCGGCGCGCTCAACCCGGCCCAGCAGGTCGTCAAGATCGTCAACGAGGAACTCATCGGCATACTGGGCGGCGAGACCCGGCCGCTGGCGTTCGCCAAGACGCCGCCGACGGTCATCATGCTGGCCGGTCTGCAAGGTTCCGGTAAGACCACGCTGGCCGGCAAGCTCGCGAGATGGCTTCGCGTGCAAGGGCATACACCGCTTCTGGTGGCGTGCGACCTGCAGCGGCCCGGCGCGGTCAACCAGCTGCAGATCGTCGGTCAGCGTGCCGATGTCTCGGTCTTCGCACCCCACCCGGGTGTGTCGGCCGACGGTGCGGCCGATGCGGCGCCCGGCGATCCGGTCGCCGTCGCGGCCGCCGGCCTGGCCGAGGCCAAGGCCAAGCACTTCGACGTGGTGATCGTCGACACGGCGGGCCGCCTCGGTATCGACCAGGAGCTGATGAGCCAGGCCGCCGCGATTCGGGAGGCCGTCGATCCGGACGAAGTGATCTTCGTGCTGGACGCGATGATCGGCCAGGACGCCGTCACCACGGCCGAGGCGTTCCGTGAGGGTGTCGGGTTCACCGGCGTGGTGTTGACCAAGCTCGACGGCGACGCCCGCGGCGGTGCGGCGCTGTCGGTCCGCGAGATCACCGGTGTGCCGATCCTGTTCGCCTCCAGCGGCGAGAAGCTCGAGGACTTCGACGTCTTCCATCCCGACCGGATGGCCAGCCGCATCCTGGGCATGGGCGACGTGCTGTCGCTGATCGAGCAGGCCGAGCAGGTCTTCGACGCCCAGAAGGCCGAGGAGGCCGCCGCCAAGATCGGCAGCGGCGAGCTGACGCTGGAAGACTTCCTCGAGCAGATGCTGGCGATCCGCAAGATGGGTCCGATCGGCAACCTGCTGGGCATGCTGCCCGGAGCGGGCCAGATGAAGGATGCGCTGGCCGCCGTCGACGACAAACAGCTCGACCGGCTGCAGGCGATCATCCGCGGTATGACGCCCGAGGAGCGTGCCGACCCCAAGATCATCAACGGGTCGCGCCGGCTGCGCATCGCCAACGGATCGGGCGTGACCGTCGGTGAGGTCAACCAGCTCGTCGAGCGGTTCTTCGAGGCCCGCAAGATGATGTCGCAGATGGCCGGGCAGATGGGTATGCCGTTCGGCCGCAAGAACTCCCGCAAGGCGGGCAAGAACAAGAAGAAGGGTGGCAAGGGCAAGAAGGGAGGCCGGGGGCCGACGCAGCCGAAGGTGCGCAATCCGCTCGGCGCTTCAATGCCCGGTATGCCCGCGGGTTTCCCGGATCTGTCCGACATGCCCAAGGGCCTCGACGAGCTGCCGCCGGGCCTGGCCGACATCGACCTGTCGAAGCTGAAGTTCCCGGGTCAGAACTAGCGTGAAGCTCCACGTCCGCGGCGTCGGACTGCCCGACGAGCAGCCGGTGGAGTGGTGGATCGACCGCGGCGTGCTCAGCGCCGAGCCGGTCAGCGGCGCGGAGACGGTGTTCGACGGCGGGTGGATCCTGCCCGGGCTCGTCGACGCGCACTGCCACGTCGGCCTCGGCGACCACGGCCCGCTCGACAACCTCGACGACTGCATCACCCAGGCCGAGGTCGAACGCGACGTCGGCGCATTGCTACTGCGCGACGCGGGCTCTCCGATCGATACCCGCAGCCTCGCCGAGCGCGACGATCTGCCGGAGATCATCCGCGCGGGCCGCCACCTCGCCAAGCCCAAGCGCTATCAGCGCGGGTTCGCGATCGAGTTGGACGACGAATCCGCGCTGCCCGAGGCGGTGGCCGAGCAGGCGCGCTTCGGCGACGGATGGGTCAAGCTCGTGGGCGACTGGATCGACCGCGAGGTCGGCGACCTGGCGCCGCTGTGGTCCGACGACGTGCTCAAGGCCGCGATCGACGCCGCCCACGCCAACGGTGCCCGCGTGACGGCGCACGTGTTCAGCGAGGACGCGCTGCCGGGGCTGATCAAGGCCGGTATCGACTGCATCGAACACGGAACCGGCCTCACCGACGACACCATCGACCTGATGGTCGAGCACGGTACGGCGCTGGTGCCGACGCTGATCAACATCGCCAACTTCCCGGGCATCGCCGACGGCGCGTCGAAATACCCGGCGTATGCCAAGCACATGCGGGACCTGCACGAGAAGTGCTATCCGCGCATCGCCGCCGCTCGCGAAGCCGGCATCCCGATCTACGCGGGCACCGACGCGGGCAGCATGGTGGCGCACGGTCGGATCGCCGACGAGATCGAAGCGCTCACGCACATCGGGATGACCCCGACCGAAGCGTTGGGCGCTGCCTGCTGGAGCGCCCGCGAGTGGCTCGGCCGCCCGGTTATGGAGCACGGTGCGCCCGCCGATCTGGTCTGCTACGCCGTGGATCCGCGGAACGGCACGGGCGTCGTCAACAACCCGGACCTGGTGATCCTGCGCGGGCGCACCTTTCCCTGAGGCGCGAGCGACCGCAAAATGCCGCGAGATGGCGGCGTGTCATGTGCAAACACGGTCGCTCGCGCAACGTTTAAGGCTGGCTGAAGCCCCAGTCGAACAGTTGGATCGCCTGCCCGTAGAGATCGCCGTTGCCGTACAACTGCGCGACCACCAACCGCCGATTGCCGCGTTGCGCCGCGGCGGCGAAGGTGTCGCGGGCGAGGTTGGTGTAGCCGGTCTTGCCGACGAGCGTGCCCGGATACCGTTCGAGCAACTTGTTCTGGTTGGTGATCGTCTTCGGCCCGTTGTCGGTCGGGAACAACGACGACGGCTGACGCACGATCG
Source organism: Mycobacterium sp. E136 (assembly GCF_001666865.1). Taxonomy (NCBI): domain Bacteria; kingdom Bacillati; phylum Actinomycetota; class Actinomycetes; order Mycobacteriales; family Mycobacteriaceae; genus Mycobacterium; species Mycobacterium sp. E136. The sequence goes on along the minus strand of NZ_LZJE01000235.1, from coordinate 3,662 downwards.
CGGCGAACACGGGATAGCGCAGCGCCTGGCGATAGATCACCGCGAGATCGCTCGCGGTGGTGAACGACTCCATGCCCGGACCGTCGAGCCCGGACGGCGACGACGCACGCGTGCTGCGTGCCCCCAGCGCCTGCGCCTTGGCGTTCATCTTGGCCACCGCGACCCGGTATCCGCCGAGACCGTCCGCCAGGACGTTGGCGGCATCGTTGCCCGACACCAGCATCAGGCCGTCGAGCAGTTGCCGCACCGTGTAGGCCCGCCCGGCTTTCACTCCGACACAAGAGCATTCGACGTCGGCGGCTGCGGGCCTCGCGGCGATCACCGCGTTGAGCGGTAGTTGGTCGAGGACCACCATCGCCAGCAGCGCCTTGATGGTGCTGGCCGGTGCATGGGGTTCAAAAGGATTGCGCGAAGCGAGGATTCGCCCCGAGTCGAGGTCGGCGAGCACCCATGCCTGCGCCGGTCCGTCCGGCAGCGCGGCGGCGCCCGACGGTTCACCCCGCGGCTGGGCCGGGGCGGGTGGGGCGACGCCGACGGCCGCCGCCATTGCGCAAGACAGCGCAGTGGCCAAGGCGGCCAACATGCTTCGCATGGAGGCCGAGCGTATCGACGCCGTTCGGAGTCCCGGTCTCGGATGCGTTGCGATTCAGCAACTCAACGGGTGATCACAGTGCGCCGATACCGACTCCCGGGCTCAGCGCGAAGCCCCAGTCGAACAGGCTCATGGCCTGATCCCAGTAAGTCGGCTGGCCGGGTTTGTCCATGCCGTACATCAACGCGACGACCAACCGGCGACCGTCGCGCTGCGCCGCGCCGACGAAGGTCTTCTGGGCGCGGTCGGTGAATCCGGTCTTGCCGCCGAGCATGCCCGGATACCGCTTGAGCAGTTCGTCCTGGTTGACCAGCACCTTGTCACCGGCTTCGGTGGGGAAGACCGCGGTCGGTTGGGCGGTGATCGACGCGAACACCGGGTTGGCCATCGCGGCGCGGAAGATGACCGCCAGGTCGCGTGGCGACGACCACATGTCGATACCGGGCCCGTCGAGCCCCGATGGCGAGGCCGCGTGGGTGCCGTTCGCGCCGAGCTGGGCGGCCTTGGCGTTCATCTTCGCCACGCCGACGTCGTAACCGCCGAGCATGGTCGCAAGGGTGTTGGCCGCGTCATTGCCCGACACCAGCAACAGCCCCTCGAGCAGCTGCCGCGTCGTGTACACCATGCCGGGCGTGACGCCCGCGCAGTTGCACTCGACCTCGGTGTCGGCCTCGTTGGCGACCACGGTGGCATCCAGCGGCAGCTCATCGAGCACCGTCAACGCCAGCAGCACCTTGATCGTGCTGGCCGGCGCGTACTGTGCGTATTCGTCGCGGGCCGCGAGCACGGCACCGGTGTCCATATCGGCGAGCACCCAGGCGTGGGCCGGGCCGTCGGGAACCGGAACCGAGCCCGACGGTTGGCTGACGCCGACGGGAGCGGCGGCGGCGTTGGAGGTCCCCCAGATCGTCACGCACAGCACGGTCATGACGCAGATCAACAGCTTGCGCATGGGCAGGCAGCCTAGTCGTGTTCAATCGATCCATGTTGAGCCTGGAAGAGATTTCGGACCGCCTCGAGATCCAGCAATTGCTGATCGACTACTCGACCGCCATCGATCGGAAGCGATTCGACGACCTCGACCGGGTTTTCACGCCTGACGCCTACATCGACTATCGCGTCACCGGAGGCGTCGACGGCCGCTTCCCGGAGGTGAAGGCGTGGCTGAAGGAAGTGCTGCCGAACTTCCCGGCGTACTACCACATGCTGGGCAACGTCGACATCCGAGTCTCGGGCGACACCGCCACCTCGCGGGCCATCTGCTTCAACCCGATGGTGATGGGTGGCTCCGACCAAGACGCACGCCCGATCTACTTCGTCGGCATCTGGTACGAAGACGAATTCGTCCGCACCCCCGACGGCTGGCGAATGAGCAAGCGGGTCGAGGAGAAGTGCTTCGACAAACTCCTCTGACCCCTTTGACGGGTTGATCCCCCTCACGGGGGTGGCTGTTGCGCTTTGTGAGTGGTGACCGGTGGGTCTGGTGAGTGGTGAGTGCTGTGTCGGGGTATCGGGGTGTTCACCCCAGGGCGAGGGCTTTGTGGTGCAGGCGGGTGAGGTTGAGTACGGCGGCGGCCAGGTGCAGTTCGGCGGTGACGGCTTGGAGTCCTCGGCGGGCGAAGCGGCGTAAGCCGATTTGGTCTTTGAGATGTCCGATGACTGGTTCGACGGTGGCTGAGCGGCGTTTATAGGCTTTCGCGTTCTCGGGTTGACGCATCTTGTGGCGCATGGCATCTAGCGGTGACAGATCCGGCGCTGGTGAAGTACCCCAGGTTTTGTTCCTACTCGGTTGCGAGGGCCGGGGTTGGCTGGCTCGCGGGGTGTGAGGTGCCGGTGAGGGCGGCCTCGTACTCGGCAGGTGGAACGTAGCCGAGGGCTTCATGCAGGCGTTCCTGGTTGTACCAGGCCACCCAGGCGGCGGTGGCCAGTTCGACGTCGTCGACGCACCGCCACGGTTTCGCACGGTTGATCAACTCGGTCTTGTAGGCGGCGTTGACCGCCTCGGCGAGGGCGTTGTCGTAACTATCGCCGCGCGACCCTACCGAGGGGGCGATCCCGAGTTCGGCTAGCCGGTCGGTATAGGCCAGCGATAGGTATTGCGATCCGCGGTCGGAATGATGGACCAACTCGAATAGATCGGTATTCGACTGCCACACAGCGTGATTGAACGCCTGCAAGGGAAGATCTTCGGTTCGCATCGTCGCCGAAACCGCCCAGCCGACGATCTTCTTGGTGCAGGCGTCGGTGACGAACGCGGTGTAGCAGAACCCCTGCCAGGTCCGGACGAAGGTGATGTCGGCGACCCATAGCCGGTTGGGCGCCGGCGCCTTGAACTGGCGGTTGACCAGGTCTGCGGGCCGGGTGTCGGCGGGGTCGGTGACGGTGGTGAATACCGGCTTACCGCGTTGCACGCCACGCAGCCCGGCCTTGCGCATTAATCGGCGGGTCTGTTCTCTGCCCAGGTGCCAGCCCTTGCGTTTCATGGCCTGATGCATCTTCTGGACCCCGTAGACCGAGTAGTTGTCGCGGTGCACCGTGCGCAGGTCGGCGATCAGCTGCTCATCACGGATCTCGCGGTCCGAGGGCGGCCGGGTCCGCGCGGCCCGATACCCGCGGGAGGTCAGGAAACCAGGGATAGCTGCCCGCAGGATACGACAGATGAGCTCGACCCCGAACTGATCGCGATGCGCATCGATGTAGGCGATCATTTCGTCGCGGGGCGGTCGAGCTCCGCTGCGAAAAACGCAGACGCAGACTTCAACACTTCGTTGGCTCTGCGTAATTCGGCATTCTCACGCTTGAGCTTGCGGATCTCGGCGTGCTCCAAACTTGTCGTACCGGGTCGTTCGCCGGCATCGACCTGAGCTTTGCGGCGCCACCGGCGCACCGATTCCTCCGAGATTCCGAGTTTGCTAGCCACGGACTTGATGGCCTCGAACTCAGATGTTTCCGAGGCTTCCATCATGGTGTCCAACAACCGCAACGCACGCTGCCGAAACTCCGGCGAATACTGACGGGGCATAGCTTCCAATCCTCCTATGAAGATCGGAACAAAACCTGGGGTAGTTCA
>NZ_LZJE01000234.1:0-14813 GCF_001666865.1 Mycobacterium sp. E136 | reverse complement strand
GCCGCGACTGATCGCCCCCGGCAAAAGCCGCGAGGTCCACCACGACGCCAAACACAACCCGGCCCACGGGCCGCCAGCGCCGGATCTGTCACCGCTAGATGCCATGCGCCACAAGATGCGTCAACCCGAGAACGCGAAAGCCTATAAACGCCGCTCAGCCACCGTCGAACCAGTCATCGGACATCTCAAAGACCAAATCGGCTTACGCCGCTTCGCCCGCCGAGGACTCCAAGCCGTCACCGCCGAACTGCACCTGGCCGCCGCCGTACTCAACCTCACCCGCCTGCACCACAAAGCCCTCGCCCTGGGGTGAACACCCCGATACCCCGACACAGCACTCACCACTCACCAGACCCACCGGTCACCACTCACAAAGCGCAACAGCCACCCGGTGTCGGCAATCCAACCCCTCAAGCCGTGGGCCGAGGGGCGGCGGTCACGGGCGGCGTTGCACCAGGAGCGTCTGCGCCGAGGTGCCGATGAACCCCTGCCGGTCGAAGAGTTCCGCGGTGGTCACCCCGATACCGTCCGGGCCGATCGAACCGCGTGCCCGCACCGCGAAGTCGTCGCCCGCCGGCAGGCGATGCAGATGCACCGTGGTGTCGGTGTTCATGAACACGAAAGCCTCGGGATCCAATGCTGCGCCGGCACCGTTCGCGCTGTCGACGACCATCGCCAGCCGCTGCAACGCCGTCGTCGGCTCCGAATCGACAAGCGGGACAAGCGGACTCATCCATACCACGTTGCCGGTCTCACCCGTCTCCGACTGGCGCCGCCAGCTCACCGTCTCCAGGTAGCCCTTGGCGCCCACCCAGCCGTGCGGCACCTCGGCGGCGTCGCCCTCGACGATCGGGGGATAGCGATCGGTCGCGGCGTCGGCGGTGTCACTGGTCACCAGCAACCACGCCGTGACGCGCGCGACCACCCGTTGCCCGCCGTCGGGCCGCGTCTCCGACATCTCGGCGGCCATCATTGAGATTCGCTTACCCGGCCGTTCCACCCACGCCCGCACCCTTACCTGCGCGACCGGTATCGCGCCCAGGATGTCCAAAGTCAACCGGCCGACGCGCAAGTCCGAATCGCCGGCCAGCTCTTCGATCAGCCGCGTCATCAACGCCAACGGCGGTGAGCCGTGCTGGATTTCGGCATCCCAGTTGCTGCGGGTGCCGTCGGTGGAGTCGAAGACCTGGTAATCGCCGTCGACCCCGACACGCCGGTACAGGCATTCGATCATGCCTCGGCTCCCGCTCCCTCCGGTCCTCGCTGCGCTGCGATCCTCGCTCGCGGTCGCCTTCGGGCGATCACGCCGCAGACTCCGCCGCCCGCATCACAATGTCCTCGGCCGTCGGTGATCCCTCGTCGGGCACCTCGGGCCATCCCGGATACGGCGGCGGCGTACCGCCGAACACCGGGCAGTGCGCATGGTGGGCACACCAGTCGCACATCGCCGATGGCTGCGGACGGAAATCACCTGTGGCCCCGGCGTTCTGGATGGCTCGCCAGATGGCCATCAGCGTCTTTTCGAACCGCAGCAGCTCCTCGTGGTCGGGCGTGTAGTCCAGGATCTGTCCGTCGGCCAGGTACAGCAGCCGCAGCCGCGTCGGCAGCACACCGCGCGACCGCAGCAGTGCCACCGCATAGAACTTCATCTGGAACATGGCCTTGAACTCGGCCAGCGCCCGCGCCTCGGGCGGCGCCTTACCGGTCTTGTAGTCGACCACCCGCATCTCACCGGTAGGGGCGACGTCGATGCGGTCGACGAAGCCGCGCAGCAGCGTTCCGTCCTCCAGCTCGACCTCGACACGCTGTTCGCAGCCCTGCGGATCGAAACGCGTGGGGTCCTCGAGCCGGTAATAGCCGGCCAGCAGGTCGCGCGCCTCCGTCAGCAGCGTTGCTCGCACCTCCGGCGCGAACTCGTCGGCGATGCCCGGCCGCTCGGCCGCGATCCGCTCCCACGCCGGCTCGACGAGCGTCAGCGCGGTCTCGCGCCCGCGCTGTGCGGCCGGCAGCGTATACAGCTGCTCGAGCGCGGCGTGTACGACCGAACCGCGAACCTGGGCAACCGACGACGGCTCGGGAAGCCGGTCGATCGCCCGGAACCGATACAGCAGCGGGCACTGCTTGAAGTCCGCGGCCCGCGACGGGGACAGCGCGGGGCGTCGCATCTTCTGCTCGCCCCGGTCGGTCATGACGTCAGCCTAAGACCGGTGTCCGACAACCCCGGCCACCCACGGCGGCGCGTCTACTGGCAGGCTGAAGTGCTGTGCCAAGAACCGGTCCGTTCGCCGTCGGCGATCGGGTGCAGCTCACCGACGCCAAGGGTCGTCATTACACGATGGTGTTGACGCCCGGCGGGGAGTTCCATACCCATCGCGGCGTCATCGCGCTCGACACCGTGATCGGGCTGCCCGAGGGCAGCGTCGTCAAATCGACCAGCGGCGACCAGTTCCTCGTACTGCGGCCGCTGCTCGTCGACTACGTGATGTCGATGCCGCGCGGCGCGCAGGTGGTCTACCCCAAGGACGCCGCGCAGATCGTCCACGAGGGCGACATCTTCCCCGGCGCCCGGGTTTTGGAGGCCGGTGCCGGCTCCGGCGCGCTGACGTGTTCGCTGCTGCGGGCCGTCGGGCCCGAGGGGCGGGTGATCTCCTACGAGGTCCGCGACGACCACGCACACCATGCCGAGCGCAACGTCGCGACGTTTTTCGGTGAGTCCCCGGCGAACTGGGAGCTGGTGATCGCCGACCTCACCACCTACGCCGGTCCGGAGGTGGACCGCGTCGTCCTCGACATGCTCGCGCCCTGGGAGGTCTTGGGCACCGTCGCCGACGCTCTCGTCGCCGGAGGCGTGCTGATGGTCTACGTCGCGACGGTCACTCAGCTGTCGCGGGTGGTGGAGGCGCTGCGCGAGCAGCAGTGCTGGACCGAGCCGCGGGCTTGGGAGAGCATGCAGCGCAACTGGCACGTCGTTGGTCTGGCCGTCCGTCCGCAACACACGATGCGCGGCCACACAGCGTTTCTGGTCAGCGCGCGCAAGCTGGCACCGGGCGCCATCGCGCCCCTGCCGGCCAGGCGCAAGCGTCAACTCGGCACTTGAGGGCCGGTCGCTACTCGTCGGTGCTGCGGCGCAGCCCGCGCCGTGCCGACAGCAGCTCGAACTCCGGGCGCGCGGCCACCAGACGCTCGGCGGCGTCGAGCACCTCGACCACGTGCCCGTGGTCCGCAGACACCAGCGCCACGCCGACATTGGCCCGTCGGTACAACTCCTGAGCGCCGGTCTCGGCCGCCGAGACGGAGAAGCGGCGATGCAGTTCGGCGATCACCGGCCGGATCGCGGAGCGTTTCTCCTTGAGCGAGCGCACGTCGCCGAGCAGCAGATCGAATTCGAGCCAACCGATCCACATCGACGGCTCACGGCGTCGGCGTGGGCGTGGGGACCGGACCGAGCTGCAGCAGCTGGTCGGTGGTCGACCGGGTCAGTTGCCAGTGGTCGTCAGCGAATCGGAACTGCATCGGGAACGTGAACTCGCCCGCCTGCGGATTGGCGGTCTTCACGGTGACGATCGCCTGCACGACGCCCTTGGCGCCGTCGGCCCACGTGAGGTCCCTGGCCTCGAAGGTGGCGGGGGAGTAGCCGCCGTCGCGCAGGGCGATCGCGAACTTGTCCATCGATTCGCCGTCGGCGGGTGTCGCGTTCTCGATCAGGTTGAGCTTCTCGGGGCCGGGGATGTTCGCGTCGGCGATACGGCCCAGCACGTCGGTGAGCGCCTCGGGAGGCGGCAGGGGCGCCAGCGTCGACGCCGGGTCCGGCGGCTGCACCGTCGGCGATGTGGTGGCCGGCGGCGGTGGTGGTGGCTCGTTCCCGGCCGGGTGCTCATCGGCGCCACATCCGCATAGCCCGAGCGCCGCCGCAAACGCGACGGCGCTCAGGACTGCGAAACGGTTGGTGCGACGCACCGGGCTCCTACCCGACGGCGGACAGCAGCGCCATGAGCGACTGCTTGGCCATCTGCCAGCCGGTCGGGCTCGGGCCCGGCACGAACTGGATGTTCTGGCTGGCCGACGCGCCGGTGGCGGCGGTCGCGGTGACATCGGCCGACACGACGGGGCCGTTCTGGTCGATGTTGGCTACCGCGAAGCTCAACGGGAACTTGCCTTCGGCGGCCGCCTCACGAAGCTTGGTGTCGGCGACGCGACTCTCGATGCGTCCGATGCCGCCCTGGATGTAGGGCGCCTTGCTCGCGGCCGTGCCGGATGTACCCAGCGCCTGCAGCGTCTGCAGCAGCGGACCTTCAAGGTCAGGGGCCGGAGCCTGCGGCATCGGGACGTCCCAGACGACCGGGGCGACGGTCGGTGCGGAGGCCACGTTCGAGGATGCAATGGAAGTCACACCTGCCGCGGCACCTCCGACGACAGCAACCGCTGCGACGCCGGTAACGAGGGCTTTCAGGGTCACGATTTTCCTTTCGATCGGCCCAACACATCAGAGAGGTTAACAGTGGTGCAGGTGTGTCAAATTGCTACACCGCACACAAAGCCTGAATCGCCGGTAGCGTTGAAGTTGTTACTGCACCAACTCTCGGTGCGGGGAGGGGCGCAACATGAGTGAATCAGAGCGTTCTGACGCTTTCCCAGAGGGTTTTGACGCCCGTGGATCCGGCTTGTCCAGTGAGGACGCGGCAGAGCTCGAGGAGCTCCGCCGAGAGGCCGCGATCCTGCGAGAGCAGTTGGAGAACGCGGTCGGCCCCCAGAGTGGTTTACGCAGTGCCCGAGACGTACATCAGCTCGAGGCACGCATCGACTCACTCGCCGCCCGCAACGCCAAGCTGATGGAGACCCTCAAGGAGGCCCGTCAGCAGCTGCTCGCATTGCGCGAAGAGGTTGACCGCCTGGGGCAGCCGCCGAGTGGTTACGGCGTGCTGCTGGGCGTGCAGGACGACGACACCGTCGACGTGTTCACGTCCGGGCGCAAGATGCGCCTGACGTGCTCGCCGAACATCGACACCAAGTTGCTGAAGCAGGGCCAGACCGTCCGCCTCAACGAGGCGCTGACGGTCGTCGAGGCCGGCAACTTCGAGGCGGTCGGCGAGATCAGCACGCTGCGCGAGATCCTGTCCGACGGGCACCGCGCGCTCGTGGTCGGCCACGCCGACGAGGAGCGCATCGTCTGGTTGGCCGAGCCGCTGGTGGCCGCCAGCGACCTGCCCGACGGCTACGAGGACGCGACCGACGACAGCCGGCCCCGCAAGCTGCGCCCGGGCGACTCGCTGCTGGTCGACACCAAGGCCGGATACGCCTTCGAGCGGATCCCCAAGGCCGAGGTCGAGGACCTCGTGCTCGAAGAGGTGCCCGACGTCAGCTACAACGACATCGGCGGCCTCGGCAGGCAGATCGAGCAGATCCGCGACGCCGTCGAGCTGCCCTTCCTGCACAAGGAGCTGTACCGGGAGTACTCGCTGCGCCCGCCCAAGGGTGTGCTGCTCTACGGTCCGCCCGGTTGCGGTAAGACGCTGATCGCCAAGGCGGTCGCCAACTCGCTGGCCAAGAAGATGGCCGAGGTGCGTGGTGACGACGCCCGCGAGGCGAAGAGCTACTTCCTCAACATCAAGGGTCCGGAGCTGCTGAACAAGTTCGTCGGCGAGACCGAGCGTCACATCCGGCTGATCTTCCAGCGCGCACGGGAGAAGGCCTCCGAGGGCACCCCGGTGATCGTGTTCTTCGACGAGATGGACTCGATCTTCCGCACCCGCGGCACCGGTGTGAGCTCCGATGTGGAGACGACGGTTGTGCCGCAGCTGCTTTCGGAGATCGACGGTGTCGAGGGGCTGGAGAACGTCATCGTCATCGGCGCCTCCAACCGCGAGGACATGATCGATCCGGCGATCCTGCGCCCGGGCCGCCTGGACGTGAAGATCAAGATCGAGCGTCCGGATGCCGAAGCGGCGCAGGACATCTTCAGCAAGTACCTCACCGAGGACCTGCCGGTCAACGAGGACGATCTGGCCGAGTTCGGCGGCGACCGGTCGCTGACGATCAAGGCGATGATCGAGAAGGTCGTCGACCGGATGTACGCCGAGATCGACGACAACCGCTTCCTCGAGGTGACCTACGCCAACGGCGACAAAGAGGTCATGTACTTCAAGGACTTCAACTCTGGTGCGATGATCCAGAACGTCGTCGACCGGGCCAAGAAGTACGCGATCAAGTCGGTGCTCGAGACCGGCAAGAGGGGTCTGCGGATCCAACATCTGCTCGACTCGATCGTCGACGAGTTCGCCGAGAACGAGGACCTGCCCAACACCACCAATCCCGATGACTGGGCACGCATCTCGGGCAAGAAGGGCGAGCGGATCGTCTACATCCGCACGCTGGTCACCGGCAAGTCGTCGAGCGCCAGCAGGGCTATTGACACCGAGTCGAACCTGGGCCAGTACCTCTAGCCCCGTCGCGTCATGTCAGACGACGACCTGTCGACCACGGGCGATGTGTTCGGCAAGCGGTACGGCGAGGTATTGTTCGTCAAGACCACGCCGTCGGGCGCGGAAGCCACGGTGTACAACACGTTTCCGCTCAACGACTGTCCAGCCGAGCTGTGGAACGCGCTCGACGCGAAGGCCATCGCCGAAGAGAACGGTGCGGTCGCCGCACTGCTCAACGGGCCGCGCTACTGGCTGATGAGCAGCATCGGCAAGCGAGGCCGGGAGACGTTGGAGCGCAGGAGCTTCGGCGATATCGAGATGCTGCGGCAAGCCACCGTCAAGCTCGCGTCGATGAACCCGGCCCCGTATCAGCTGAACCGCGTTGACCGGAAGGCCGTCTTCACCTTCGACGCCGGCCGGGAGATCTACGAGTTGGTCGATCCGGACGGGCGGCGCTGGGTCATGCAGACCTACAGCCAGACGGTCGACCCGTCGCTGTCGCTGAGCGACCTTCCCGGTCTCGCCGCCAGGTTGTCACTGCCCGACGGCTGGAGCTATCAAGCGCGTACGCCGAGTGCGCCGCTCGTCGTCGACACCGCCACCGAGGACGCCTGCGTGACGCAGGACGACCTGGCGAACAGTTACTCGTTGCAGACGTAGCCGCGGCGGTCAGCGGGCGGGCTCCATCGTCAGGTACGCGTCGCGACCGGCCAGGCTGACCGCGACGTCGGCGATCAGCGGGTCGAAGAAGCGCTCCCGGTACAACGGGTCCACGCTGGTGCTGACCGTGAAGTACAGCCCCGACAGCACGGCCACGAACAGGGATACGTGCACGATCGTCTGAGGAACCGGCACGTGCACCCCGAACCACGTTCCCGGACACGGTGGTTGACCGACCGGGCAGGTCTCCTCCGACGACCACAGCACCGCGACGTCGTCGGGCACCGCGACTATGCCGAGCGCGAGGAAGAACGCGAACAGGCCCGTCGTGAAGAAGACCACCTGGATCGTCTGCGAGAAGACCATCACCGCAACGACATTGACCTGCTCGGCCAGCGACAGCGGTGTGCGCGACAGGCGCGTCCCAGGCTCGACGGCCAACGGTGTGCCCTCGAGCAGCTTGGCCGGATCGTCCTGTTCGGCGCGATCCTCGCGCAGCGAGCGGACCTCGTCGCGAATCGTCGTGACCACGAAGATCAGCGCGACCAGGGCGAGGAATCCGATTGTCTGCCACAGCCGTTGACGCGGCATCCGCGCGGCCAGCTGCCACAGCTCACCGGTGAAGTACACGACGACGGTCAGCATCAACAACGGCAGCGCGCGGCTCATCAGGGTCCCGAGCGCCCCGAGTTGCACCCACGCGAATCGCAGCGCCCACAGCACGATCGCGCCGATACCGAGGTAGGTGAACCACACCGCGAGCACGGCGACGACGGCGAAACCCGCAGCCTCCGCCGCCGCGATCCCGGAAAAGCCGCTGGCGGCGAACGGAAGTCCGAAGACGAACACCGCCATCACCACCAGCGCCGCTGACCTGCGTCCGGCTTCGCTGAGCGTGGTGCCGATGCGGTGCAGCAGGTACAACGCGAACGGCGCTGCTACCAACAGCGCCGTCAACACCCCCAGCCGGATGACGTAGCCGATGTCGCGGTCGTCGCCGGTGAGGTCGGCCAGCAGCATCGTCAGCGAGATCGCCGCGCCCACGCCGCTGACCATCGGGGCGGAGCGCTCGATCAGCGAGCCGGAGCGGACCCGTCGGGTGAGAACCAGCGGCAGCCCGCGGTGCAGGAACCACTCGTGCACCCGACGCATGTCCGACACGGGCTCATTGTGCGGGAAACGGGCTGTCAAACCCGCTCACCGCGCCGCAACGGCGGCCCGGTAGCGGTTACGGGCGGTCAGCGTGAGGCGCAGATCGTCGACCAGAGGGGCGATGAAGCGGTCGTGATAGGCGTCGTCGCCGACCGCACGCGCGCTGACGTACATGAACGTCAACGCGCCGAGAAACAGCGTCACCTGGATGAGGGCATCGGGAACCGGGATCGTCATGCCGAGGAACTGCCCGTCACTGGAGCCGTTGCGCGTCCACGCCGCAAGCACTTCGGGGGAGAGCAGGATCATCCCCAGCACGAGGAACAGCAGCGCCGTGACCGCCGCGACGACCATGATGTGAGCCAGTTGCGATGCGGCGAGCACGAAGTACACGTTGAATCGCTCGGCGCGGCTGAGCGGCTTCACGTCCGCTGGATCCGGCATGGCCGCGAACGGTGTGTCGTCCAGCCTGGCGGCGTGCCCCGGGTCGGGTTCGGCGGCATTCACCATGGGGCGCAACCGATCCACGATCACCGACACCACGAACGCCGCCGCGATCGCGGTGAGGAACCACAGCGCCAGCCACAGCCGGGCGCGCGAGATCGTCGCCGCCATCAGCCACACCGGCGAGTTGAAGAACACCAGGAACGTCAACAGCAGCACAGGCAGCGCGCGCAGCAGCAGCGAGCCCGCCGCGCTCAGATGCGCCATCGTCACCCGCGCGGCCCAGCCCAGAATCGAGCCGACGCCAGACGCGGTGAGCGCCAGGATCGCGACGATGGAAACCGCAACCCACACAAGGTTTCGGGACACATACGGGCCCGGGCCGCCGAACACCCCGCCCAGCAGCGCGACGGCGACGGCGATCGCCGCGGCCGCCAGCCGACCGCGCTGCGTCGCGACCCGGGACACCCACCAGCCGACGGTGACCGCCGCCGGCAGCACCAAGACCAGCAGCGCCAGGACGAACCATTCGCCGCGTGTCGGCCGGCCGTCGATGTCGATCGCGTGCTGACCCGTCAACGACACCACCGCGATGGTGTTGGCCATCAGCACCGCGAATCCGGCCAGGGCGGGCGCCGAGCGCGACCACAGCTGGCGGACCGACCGGCTGGGCCGCAACACCGCGGGCAGGCCGTGGGTGAGGAACCAGCGTTCGGCGGCCTGGCGTTGGGCCGCGTCGAGGCGGGGGAGATCCGCTGGATCGGATGGCACGGTCGCAGGCTACTTTCCGCCGTCACCTAGGCTTGACGACATGCAACGGATTATCGGAACCGAGGTCGAGTACGGCATCTCGTCGCCGTCCGACCCGACCGCGAATCCGATCCTGACCTCCACCCAGGCGGTACTCGCGTACGCCGCGGCGGCCGGGATCCAGCGGGCCAAGCGCACGCGCTGGGACTATGAGGTGGAATCGCCGCTGCGCGACGCCCGCGGATTCGATCTGAGCCGCTCGGCCGGCCCGCCGCCGGTCGTCGACGCCGACGAGGTCGGCGCTGCGAACATGATCCTCACCAACGGCGCGCGCCTGTATGTCGACCACGCCCATCCCGAGTACTCCGCACCCGAGTGCACCGACCCGCTGGACGCCGTGATCTGGGACAAGGCCGGCGAGCGGGTGATGGAGGCCGCCGCCCGCCACGTCGCCAGCGTCCCGGGCGCGGTCAAGCTGCAGCTCTACAAGAACAACGTCGACGGCAAGGGCGCCTCCTACGGCTCGCACGAGAACTACCTGATGAGCCGGCAGACGCCGTTTTCCGCGGTGATCGCCGGACTGACCCCGTTCCTGGTGTCGCGCCAGGTCGTCACCGGTTCCGGGCGTGTGGGCATCGGACCCTCCGGCGACGAGCCCGGGTTCCAGCTGTCGCAACGCTCCGACTACATCGAGGTCGAGGTCGGCCTGGAGACGACGCTCAAGCGCGGCATCATCAACACCCGCGACGAGCCGCACGCCGACGCCGACAAGTACCGCAGGCTGCACGTCATCATCGGCGACGCGAACCTGTCGGAGACCTCGACATACCTCAAGCTCGGTACGACGGCGCTGGTCCTCGACCTGATCGAAGAGGGCATGGACCTCAGCGATCTCGCCCTGGCCCGGCCCGTGCACGCGGTCCACGTGATCAGCCGGGACCCGTCGCTGCGCGCCACCGTCGCGCTGGCCGACGGCCGTGAGGTGACCGGCCTTGCGCTGCAACGGATGTACCTCGACCGGGTGGCCAAGCTCGTCGACAGCCGCGACCCGGACCCGCGCGCCGCCGACATCGTCAAGACCTGGGCCGAAGTGCTCGACCTGCTGGAACGCGATCCCATGGAGTGCGCGGAGATCCTGGACTGGCCCGCCAAGCTGCGGCTGCTCGAGGGTTTCCGGCACCGCGAGAACCTGGGCTGGTCGGCGCCGCGGCTGCACCTGGTCGACCTGCAGTACTCCGACGTCCGCCTGGACAAGGGCCTGTACAACCGCCTGGTGGCCCGCGGGTCGATGAAGCGATTGGTGACCGAACAGCAGGTGCTGGACGCGGTCGACAACCCCCCGACCGACACGCGCGCCTACTTCCGTGGCGAGTGCCTGCGCCGCTTCGGCGCCGATATCGCGGCCGCCAGCTGGGACTCGGTGATTTTCGATCTGGGCGGCGATTCGCTCGTCCGGATCCCCACCCTGGAACCCCTGCGCGGCAGTAAGGCGCACGTCGGAGCCCTGCTGGACTCGGTGGACAGCGCCGTGGAACTGGTAGAACAGCTTACGAACTAAGCGCGCTATCGCAGGCAATCCGCGCGGCGACCGGTAATGTGGAGTCACGGCGGGCAGCAGTGAGCCCGCCGACAACTTACGCAGGAGGCAGCGATGGCTCAGGAGCAGACCAAGCGTGGCGGTGGTGGCGGCGAGGACGACGACCTCACCGGCAGCACGGCCGCCGGGCAGGAGCGTCGCGAGAAGCTGGCCGAGGAGACCGACGACCTGCTCGACGAGATCGACGACGTTCTCGAGGAGAACGCCGAAGACTTCGTTCGCGCATACGTACAGAAGGGTGGACAGTGACCTGGCCGCAACGCGATCAGCTGGCCTTCCCGTCACCACTACCCGGCGCTCCGTCGGTCCCCGTGGACCTCTCGTCCTTCTCTGAACTGCTGCGCCGCCAGGCGCCCGAACTCCTACCCGCCCACCGCGCCGCCCAGTCGGGCGACGCCCATTCCGACTTCGCGCCGCACGGCACCACGATCGTCGCGTTGAAGTTCCCCGGCGGCGTCGTCATGGCCGGTGACCGCCGCGCCACCCAGGGCCACATGATCGCCAGCCGCGACGTGCAGAAGGTGTACATCACCGACGACTACACGGCGACCGGCATCGCCGGAACGGCGGCCATCGCCGTCGAATTCGCTCGGCTATACGCCGTCGAACTCGAGCACTACGAGAAGCTCGAGGGCGTCGCGCTGACCTTCCCCGGCAAGGTGAACCGGCTAGCGACCATGGTGCGCGGCAACCTCGGCGCGGCTTTGCAGGGCTTCGTCGCTCTGCCGCTGCTCGCCGGCTACGACGTCGACGATCCGAATCCGGAAGCAGCGGGCCGCATCGTGTCCTTCGACGCGGCCGGCGGCTGGAACTTCGAGGAAGAGGGCTACCAGTCGGTGGGCTCGGGTTCGATCTTCGCCAAGTCGTCGATGAAGAAGCTGTATTCGCAAGTGAGCGACGGGGATTCGGCACTGCGGGTGGCGATCGAGGCGCTCTACGACGCCGCCGACGACGATTCCGCGACCGGCGGCCCCGACCTGGTGCGGGGTATCTACCCGACCGCGGTGATCATCGACGCCGACGGCGCCGAGGAGGTCTCCGAGCAGCGGATCGCCGAATTCGCCCGTCAGGTCATCGAAAACCGTTCGCGCGCTGACACGTTCGGCCCGGACGCCGTCCACCGTTCGACCGACGCGCGGGGAGATTCGTGAGCTTTCCCTATTTCATCTCGCCCGAACAGGCGATGCGTGAGCGTTCCGAGCTTGCGCGCAAAGGTATCGCCAGGGGACGCAGCGTCGTGGCGCTGGCGTACGCCGACGGCGTGCTGTTCGTCGCCGAGAACCCGTCCCGCTCGTTGCAGAAGGTGAGCGAGCTCTACGACAGGGTCGGATTCGCCGCCGTCGGACGGTTCAACGAGTTCGACAACCTGCGACGCGGCGGCATCCAGTACGCCGACACCAGGGGTTACGCCTACGCCCGCCGCGACGTCACCGGCCGTCAGCTGGCCAACATCTACGCCCAGACGCTGGGCACGATCTTCACCGAGCAGGCCAAGCCCTACGAGGTCGAGTTGTGCGTCGCCGAGGTCGCCCACTACGGCGAGACGAAACCCCCGGAGATGTACCGCATCACCTACGACGGGTCGATCGCCGACGAGCCGCACTTCGTGGTCATGGGTGGGACGACCGAGCCCATCACGACCGCGCTCAACGACTCCTACACCGAGAACGCCAGCCTGCAGGACGCGGTGAAGATCGCCATCGACGCGCTGCACGCCGCGGGCAACGGCGGCTCCGAACAGCGCGTGCTGGGGCCGTCGACGCTCGAGGTGGCGATCCTGGACGCCAACCGGCCACGACGGGCGTTCCGACGCATCACCGGGTCGGCTCTCGAAGCGCTGCTGCCGGAAGCGGAGACGCCCGCCGACAACTCCGACACCGCCGGGGAGTAGTCAGCCCGCGGCCGGCGCCGGTCGGGCCCGGATGAGGATGAGCTCGGCGAACTGCTCGGGGCACTCCAGCGGGGTGAAATGCCCGGCGTCATAAGCGAAGTGCAGGTGCACGTCGCTGAAGTAGTGCCCCAGCCGGTCCGACCACTCGGCGGGGAACAGCGGATCGTGGTGCGGCCACACCACATCGGTGGGCACGTGGATCTTGATGGCCCGTTCGGGCGGTAGTTCGGTCAGCGATTGCGCGATCATCCCGGCGCCCGCCCGGTACCACGCGATCGACGCGGTGAACGCGCCGGGCAGTGCGTAGTCGGACACCAGCCGCTCCATATCGTCGTCGGAGACGGCGAAATTCGGCCCGGACCAATGCGTCCAGAAGTGCCGCAGGTAGTCGCGGACCAGATCGGGATTTCCGTCGAGCAGCTGTCCGGCCAGCGGCAGTTGGTGAAACGCCTGATACCAGAACTCGCTCTGTGCCTTGGCCGTCAGGACGCGGTCGCCGGCGCCGGGTAGCGGCGGGGACAGCACCAGCGACCGCACGAGGTCCGGCTGCATGCGGGCGACGCTCTGCGCGACGCGGCTGCCGACGTCGTAGCCGGCGAGCACCACCTCGGTCAGTTCCAGCTCCCTGATCAGGCCGATGACGCTGCCGGCCTGCGCGGTGGCGCTGTAGAAGTGCCGGATCGCGACGGCGTGCTTGTCCGAACCACCGAATCCGCGCAGGTCCGGCACGATGACATCGGCGGCGTCCCCGAGCAGCGGAACCACGCGGCGATAGTCCTGCCGGTTGCCCGGCCAGCCGTGCAGCAGAACCACGGGCGGCGCGCCCTTGGTGCCGAACCGGTCGTAGGCCAGCCGGAACCCGTCGACGGGGGAGCTGCGGGACCACACCGGCTTATTCTGGCCAGATCTCAACCCGGTTGTCGTGAGGTTGCGCGATCCCTGCCGATATCGCCGGTGATCACCCCGAGGATCGCCCGCCACGCGTCTGACGAGGCGTTGAGCACGTCGGAGTGGGCGCCCGGTCCGGCCATCGGCCTCCCGTCGTCGTAGCGGCCGGCGGGCAACCGGATCACGCCCGGCATCTCGTCGGGGTCGGCGCCGTGCGGGCCGCCCGGAATGCCCTGCACCGCGGCGATGAAGTCGCCCGGCGGCGTCATCGAGAAGCGCAGCACGTGCGGGTTGCGGTTGTGCCAGTCGCCGGGGTCGTGGACGCCGACGCCCGCGCCCGCGGCCGCCACGTACAGCGTGCGGTCTGAGGTCATGCCCAGTGCCTCCGCGGTGCCGACGATGGACCCGCCGTAGGAGTGGCCGATCACGGTGACCGGGATGCGCCGGCGGGTCGAGTCCACTGTGCGGTCGACGTCCTCGCTGAACGCGACCAGTCGCGGCGCCATGTTCAGCGCGTATCGCGGGTCGGCCGCGTTCGCGAGGCCGCTCACGATGTTGTCGCCGCGCGGGAACGGTCCGCCGAGGTAGGTGATGGCGGCGACGTCACCGCGGGTCGCCGAGACGAACCGGCGGGCAGTCGTGGCGTTGGCGGCCGATCCGGTGATGGTCGTGTTCAGCCCGGGCACCAGCACCGCGACGCTGGACGCCGACGCGACGTCGCCGTGCAGTTCGATCAGAGATCCCCGTGCGGGATCGAAGCCGAGGAGCTGACGGTCGAGGCGGCCGTGTTTGCCTGCGGGGTCGTCGATCTCACCGAGCAGGTCGGCAACACCGACGGCGTGCCGTGGGAGATGCGGGTTCAGGCCAACCGCACCAACGTCGCGCAGGCCGTGCTGCGCGAACCCGACCCCGAACGCCTTGCGGTGTACCAGGAGCTGCTCGGTGAGATCGACGACCCCGCAGGCAAACACGGCCGCCTCGACCGTCAGCTCCTCGGCTTCGATCCCGCACG
>NZ_LZJE01000233.1:0-1943 GCF_001666865.1 Mycobacterium sp. E136 | reverse complement strand
GCAGAGTTCGCCGACTGCCTGTCACGGCTGAACGATCGCGGGCTGCTGGTTGTTCCCCAACCCGCGGCCGCCGCAGAGCATTTCGCCTTTCTCGTCGTAGGCAGGTGCATCGACCAGGCGCTGTTCTGCGGTGGGCCCGAGGTGCTCGCGGGCATCGATGTCGACGGCTACGCCGCCGCCGCCACCCGCGTCTTCCTCGCCGGCTATCGGCCCTGAGTGCAGCCGCTGCCGCTCAGGAAGCGATCCAATTTCCGTGGAAGCCGTACGGAACACGCTGTGGTAGTTGGATTCTCGCGACGGGCGGACCCGCGAAGTCCGACGCGTCGAGAATGACGAGATCGCTGCCGTTACGGGCGGCATCGTAGACATAGGCCATGTACCAACCGCTGCTCTCGTCGGTGGCCCCCGCCGACGGAACGAACACCGCCTCCCCCGGACCGCCCGGTGCGTCGGCGGACCCGAACGCGCGCTCGACTCCGACACCGGTGGTCAGGTCGTAGCGGACCAGGGACCGGTCACCGACCGCGACCGCATACCGAGCGGGCAGCGTCGCGAGCCGATCGTCGATGCGCGGGAATTCGATCGCACGGTCGTCGAGTTGCCGCTCGGTGACCGCACCGGTCGTCAGGTCGATCGTCCACGCCCACAGAACCCCGTCGGCCTCGAAACCGTCGGTGCCGCGCCACAGCTCGGGATACCGGACAGCTTGCAGCACAATCGAATCGCCGTCAGCTGTGCTCGTCTCGTAGGCGTTCGCGACGTGGAAGACGTAACAGGGATCGATGTCGAACCATCTGACCTCACCGAACGGGTCGTCGCGCTGCAGGACACCCAGCCGGGCACCGTAGTCGTCGTTCCAGCGGTACGGCATCATGTCATCACCCGACATCGCGATGTCGAAGTCGAAGACGATCGGCAGGTCCATGAACACCACGTGCGAAGCGGTCAAGGCGAAGTCGTGCATCATCGTGAGCGCTGGCACCTCGAGCGGCCGGTTGATTGTCAACTGGCCGTCGGCGTCGGCACGGTGGTAGGTGACATGCGGCTCAAAGATGTTGCCGTCTGGCGGCCAGTGCGGTGCCCGGTGTCGAGGAAGTGCGAGACGGCACCTACCGACGCACGCTGCGGCTACCCAACGTGATCGAGTCGATCAATGCGCCGCACCGTTAGATCGTCGTTGCATCGCGATAGTTTCCGATATATCGTCAACGCATCGGAAGCGCGGACGGTGCTTCCTCTCGATCAAAGGAACGACATGACCAATCCATTCACCCCGCCTCCAGGCGGTTTCGGCTTCACCCCCCTCGACCGTCGTGCGCTGCACGACCACCGTCGGCACGCCCGGCGAGAAATGCGCGAACACCTGCGAGACCATCTCCGGCACGCCGACGCGGGGCCCGGCTTCCCCGGTCCGTTCGGTGGTTTCGGCCCCGGTCGCGGCCGCGGCGGTTTCGAGTTCGGATTCGATCCCCGCGCGTTCGGGTTCGGCCCTGGCGGCCCCCGAGGTTTCGGTCCGGGCGGACGACGTGGCGGTCGAGGCCGCGGCCGTCGCGGCGACGTTCGCGCGGCGATCCTCAAACTGCTCGCCGAACGGCCCATGCACGGCTACGAGATGATCCAGGAGATCGCCGAGCGCAGCCAGAACCTCTGGCGGCCAAGCCCCGGATCGGTGTACCCGACGCTGCAACTGCTCGTCGATGAAGGCATGATCGCGGCGACCGAAAGCGACGGCAGCAAGAAGCTTTTCGAGCTCACCGACGACGGTCGCACAGCGGTGGAGAAGATCCAGACCGCGCCCTGGGAGGAGATCGCCGACAGCGTCGAACCGGGCCACGCCAATCTGCGCAGCGCGGTCGCTCAGTTGATGGGCGCGGTCGCGCAGGCGGCCTACACCACCAACGAAGAGCAACAGCAGCGGCTTGTCGAGATCGTGAACAACGCCC
>NZ_LZJE01000232.1:0-9655 GCF_001666865.1 Mycobacterium sp. E136 | reverse complement strand
CGACGGCCGTCGTGAACACGTACTCGATGGTCTCGGCGAATCCGGTGACGAAGCCGCCCCACGGGCCCATCGCCGCGCGGGCGAACGAGTACGCACCGCCGGTGTGCGGCATCGCGGCCGACATCTCGCCGATCGAGAAGAGCATGCCGAAGTACATGACGACGATCAGGATCGACGCGATGGCCAGGCCGCCCCAGCCGGCGGCGCCGATACCGAAGTTCCATCCGGAGAAGTCGCCGGAGATGACCGCGGCGATGCCGATGCCCCACAGACCCCAGAACCCGGCAGTCCGCTTGAGTTGCCGCTTCTCGAAGTAGCCGTCGCCGGCCTGGCTGTAGGTGACGCCACCCGAGCTCTTCATCTTGTCCTGCGCCTGGTCTTGGGCCACCGATTCGGCTCCTTCTTGCGGTGATGAGGCATGAGGAGAATAAGCTTGCAAAGGTCTGCTGTCCTACCTTTGGAAGTGACATTTGTGTAAAAGACTTGGGCGAACGTCGGAGCGAGCCCGATCCAATGGTTGACTACCCGCAATCTCGCGCCGTTGAAGGAAAGGCCCCACCACCGATGAGCGTCGCAACGGGCATGTTGTCGCAGGCCGATCTCGAGCGCATGGTCGCCGCCGGCGACATCGACACGGTGATCGTCGCGTTCTGCGACATGCAGGGCAGGCTGACCGGCAAACGGGTGTCGGGCCGATTGTTCGTCGAGGAGGTCGCCGAGCACGGCGCCGAGTGTTGTAACTACCTGCTGGCCGTCGACGTCGACATGAACACGGTCGACGGCTACTCGATGTCGAGCTGGGAGACCGGCTACGGCGACATGGTGATGACGCCGGACTTCTCGACGTTGCGGCTGATCCCGTGGCTGCCGGGAACCGCGATGGTGATGGCCGATCTCGGTTGGCATGACGGCAGCCCGGTGCAGCAGGCGCCGCGCAGCATCCTCAACCGGCAGATCGACCGGCTCGCCGAACGCGGCCTGGTGCCCTACGTCGGGACCGAACTCGAGTTCATGGTGTTCGATGACGGGTTCCGCGACGCGTGGGCCAAGGGGTACCGGGACATGACGGCCGCGTCGGACTACAACGTCGACTACGCGATGCTGGGCTCGACGCGAATGGAGCCGCTGCTGCGCGACATTCGGCTCGGCATGGCTGGCGCGGGCATGTACTGCGAGGGCGTCAAGGGCGAGTGCAACCTCGGCCAGCAGGAGATTGCGTTCCGCTTCGACCATGCGCGGGTCACATGCGACAACCACACGATCTACAAGAACGGCGCCAAGGAGGTCGCCGACCAGCATGGCAAGAGCCTGACCTTCATGGCGAAATTCGATGAGCGCGAAGGCAACAGCTGCCACGTGCACATCTCGCTGCGGGGTTCCGACGGTGCGGCGGTGTTCGCCGACGACAGCGATCCGCTGGGCATGTCGCCGATGTTCCGCAGCTTCGTCGCCGGCCAGCTGGCCACGCTGCGCGAGCTGACGCTGTTCTACGCGCCGAACATCAACTCCTACAAGCGGTTTGTCGACGGCAGTTTCGCCCCGACCGCGATCGCGTGGGGCCTCGACAATCGGACCTGCGCGTTGCGGGTCGTCGGCCACGGCCACGGTATGCGGATGGAGAACCGGGCGCCCGGCGGCGACGTCAACCAGTACCTCGCCGTTTCGGCGTTGATCGCCGGCGGCCTGTACGGCATCGAACGCGAACTCGAGTTGCCCGAGCCGACGGAGGGCAATGCGTACACCAGTGGCGCCGAACGCCTTCCGACCACGCTGACCGAAGCCGCGGCGCTGTTCGAGAAGTCCGAGGTCGCGCGCGCCGCGTTCGGCGACGAGGTGGTCGAGCACTACCTCAACAACGCCCGCGTCGAGCTGACCGCGTTCAACTCCGCCGTCACGGACTGGGAAAGGATGCGCGGCTTTGAGCGGCTCTAGTCTCCCGGCGAGCAGACGTAAACCTGACCAAAATGGCGGCGAAATGGGCAGTTTTGCGTCTGTTCGCGAAGAAAAATCGCGCCCGGTGCTCGGGTTGACGACCTACCTGCAGCAGGCGCAGACCGGCGTGTGGGACGTGCGGGCGAGCTTCCTGCCCGCGATCTACTTCGAGGGTGTGGAACTGGCGGGCGGCATCTCGGTGCTGCTCCCGCCGCAACAGGTTGACGATGCCATCGCCGACCGCGTCCTCGACGGTCTCGACGGCGTCATCATCACCGGCGGGCGCGACGTCGTGCCCGCGCACTACGGCCAGGAGCCGCATCCGGCCACCGACCGCGACACCGAGGACAACCGGCGACGCGACCGGTTCGAGTTCGCGTTGGTGCGCGGTGCGATGCGGCGCGGCATGCCGGTGCTGGGCATCTGCCGCGGTGCACAGGTGCTCAACGTCGCGCTCGGCGGCACGCTGCACCAGCACCTGCCCGACGTCATCGGGCACAACCGCCATCAGCAGGGCAACGCGGTGTTCACCACGTCGACGGTGCGTACGGTGCCGGGCACGCGGCTGGCCGGGCTCATCGGCGAGTCGTCGGACGCACAGTGTTACCACCACCAGGCGATCGACGAACTCGGCGACGGCCTGGTGATCAGCGCGCAGGACGACGACGGCGTCATCGAGGCGGTCGAGCTGCCCGGCGAGTCCTTCGCGCTGGCCGTGCAGTGGCATCCCGAGGAGCGCCTCGACGACCTGCGACTGTTCGCCGCGGTGGTCGAGGCGGCGGACGCATATGCGAAGGAAAGGGCAAACGCTTGAGCACATCCGACGTGATCAATCCGGCTACCGAAGAGCTGCTGCGCACCGTCGAGCAGACCGACGAGGCCGGCGTCGACGATGCGGTGGCGCGTGCCAAAGCGGCGCAACGGGACTGGGCCCGGCGCGCACCCGCCGAACGGGCGGCCGCGCTACGCGCCTTCGCCGCGACGGTCGATGCGCACGTCGACGAGTTGGCCGCTCTGGAAGTGGCGAACTCCGGGCACCCGATCGGCAACGCCGAATGGGAGGCCAGCCACGTCCGCGATGTGCTGCAGTTCTACTCCGCCACACCGGAACGCCTGTCCGGCAAGCAGATTCCCGTCGCAGGCGGCGTCGATGTCACGTTCAACGAACCGCTCGGCGTGGTCGGCATCATCACGCCGTGGAACTTCCCGATGACGATCGCCTCCTGGGGTTTCGCGCCCGCGCTCGCGGCGGGCAACGCGGTGGTGATCAAACCCGCCGAATGGACGCCGCTGACCACGATCCGGCTGGGGGAGTTGGCCGTCGACGCGGGCATCCCCGCCGATCTGTTCTGCGTGTTGCCCGGCAGAGGATCGGTGGTCGGCGAGCGCTTCGTCTCACACCCCGACGTGCGCAAGGTCGTGTTCACCGGTTCGACCGAGGTCGGCACCCGGGTCATGGCCGGCGCCGCCAAACAGGTCAAGCGCGTGACCCTCGAGTTGGGCGGTAAGAGCGCCAACATCGTCTTCGACGACTGCGATCTCGAGCAGGCCGCGGCTACCGCCCCGTACGGCGTGTTCGACAACGCCGGCCAGGACTGCTGTGCGCGCAGCCGAATCCTGGTGCAGCGCAACGTCTATGACCGGTTCATGGAGTTGTTCGAACCCGCCGTCAAGGGCGTCGTGGTCGGCGACCCGGGCGCCAAGGACACCGAGATGGGTCCGCTGGTGTCCAAGACGCACTGGAACACCGTCGCCTCGTTCGTGCCCGACGACGCGCCCGTGGCGTTCCGCGGGTCGGCGCCGTCGGGACCCGGATACTGGTTCCCGCCGACGGTACTGACGCCGCAGCGCACCGATCGCGCAGTGCGCGAGGAGATCTTCGGCCCCGTGGTCACCGTGCTGCCGTTCGAGGACGAGGCCGACGCGATCGCGCTCGCCAACGACACCCCCTACGGGCTGTCCGGGTCGATCTGGACCGAGAACCTGTCGCGGGCGATGCGGGTCTCGCGGGCGGTGGAATCGGGCAACTTGTCGGTCAACTCGCATTCGTCGGTGCGCTACAACACTCCGTTCGGCGGCTTCAAACAGTCCGGCCTCGGCCGCGAGCTCGGACCCGACGCGCCGCTGTCGTTCACCGAAACCAAGAACGTGTTCTTCGCAGTGCAGGAGGCCTAGATGGATCTCACTCAACGGTTGGCGGGAAAGGTCGCCGTCATCACCGGCGGCGCCAGTGGCATCGGCCTGGCCAGCGCCAAGCGGATGAAGGCCGAGGGCGCCACCGTCGTCATCGGTGACATCGACCCGGCGGCGGGAAAGACCGTCGCCGACGACCTCAACGGCACCTTCGTCCAGGTCGACGTGTCCGATCAGGTCGCGGTGCACACGCTGTTCGACACCGCGGCCGAGACCTACGGCTCGGTCGACATCGCGTTCAACAACGCCGGCATCAGCCCGCCCGAGGACGATCTGATCGAGGACACCGGCATCGACGCGTGGCAGCGGGTGCAGGACGTCAACCTCAAGTCGGTGTTCTTCTGCTGCAAGGCGGCGCTGCGCCACATGGTGCCACAGCAGAAGGGCTCGATCGTCAACACCGCTTCCTTTGTGGCGGTGATGGGTTCGGCCACCTCGCAGATCTCCTACACCGCGTCCAAGGGTGGTGTGCTGGCGATGTCGCGTGAGCTCGGCGTGCAGTACGCGCGGCAGGGCATCCGGGTCAACGCGTTGTGCCCGGGACCGGTCAACACCCCGCTGCTGCAGGAGTTGTTCGCCAAGGATCCCGAACGGGCCGCGCGGCGGCTGGTGCACATCCCGGTGGGCCGCTTCGCCGAACCCGACGAACTCGCTGCCGCGGTGGCGTTCCTCGCCAGCGACGACGCGTCGTTCATCACCGCCTCGTCGTTCCTCGTCGACGGCGGCATCAGCGGCCACTACGTCACTCCGCTGTAAACGATGTCGGCCGACCCGGACGGACCGGTGGCACCCGCGGCGCTCACCGCGGAGGCGGCCGAGGCGCTGCTGCGCCCCGTGCGTGGCGGCAACGCCTTCGAGGACACCGTCGGCCGGCTGCTGCAGACCATCCGGCTCGGGGTGCTGCAACCGGGCGAATGCCTGCCGCCGGAACGGGAACTCGCCTCGCGGCTCGGCGTCAGCCGCGACACCGTGCGCGAGGCCATCAAGTCGCTGTCCGACGCCGGCTACCTGGTGTCGCGGCGGGGGCGCTACGGCGGGACGTTCCTCGCCGACGAACTGCCCACGCCCATCACCGGAACCGACGATGTGACGCGCGCGGACATCGACGATGCGCTGCGCCTGCGCGAAATCCTCGAAGTCGGTGCCGCGCACATGGCCGCCAGCCGAACGCTGACCGCCGCCGAGCGTGAACAACTGTGGCTGCGGCTGGGCGACGTCCGCGGCGCCGCTCCCGATGACTACCGGCGGCTCGACTCGCGTCTGCATCTGGCGATCGCCGAGGCCGCCGGCTCACCGTCGCTGGTGCCGCTGCTGGCGGAGAACAGGATGCGGCTCAACGCGCTGCTCGACCAGATCCCGTTGCTGCCCCGAAACATCGCCCACTCCGACGAGCAGCACGAGGCGATCGTCATGGCGATCCTCGCCGGCGACGCGGACGGTGCGGCGTCGGCGATGCGGGCGCACGTCGAGGGCTCGGCCGCGCTGCTGCACGGCTTCCTCGCCTAAGCTCCGCCCTTCTTGTGCGAGCGTGCGTGTTTGCTGACGACACGCCGCCGGATTTCCGACATTCGCGCACGGTCAAGCACCCTCGAACGTGCACATCGGCGTTACATTGAGTCCCGTGAACGAGCCCGTCGGCCAGGTGGACGTCGAACGCGCGGCGTCGGCGCTGGCCGACGTCGACACCGCCAGCTGGACTCAGCGGTTCGACCTGCTGTCCGACCCGCACCGGCTGGAAATCCTGCTCACATTGCACCGCGTCCCGGGAATCCGGGTCGGGGACCTGGCCTCCGCGCTCGGCCGCTCAGAAAACGCCGTCTCGCAAGCGCTTCGCGTGTTGCGCCAGCAGGGCTGGGTCAGCGCCACTCGTGTGGGACGGGGGGTCAGCTACCGCCTCGACGACGAGATCGTGCACGACCTGCTGCACTGGATCGGCGCCCGGCACGGCTGACGCCGTTTTCCGCCCCATACACGCTGACCTGGTGAAAGCTGTATGCCGTGGCGGTGCAGTTCCGTTTACTCGGCGACGTCGAGGCCTACGTGGACGGCGCGCGGGTCGAGATCGGCCCGTCCCGCCAACGCTGCGTCCTGGCGGCGCTGCTGGTCGACCTCAACCGCCCGGTGCCGTCCGACCAGCTGATCGACCGTGTGTGGGCGGACGACCCGCCGCACCGCGCCCGAAACGCGTTGGCCGCATACGTTTCCCGGCTCCGGCATCTCCTGGCCGGCGGTGTCGAAATCACCCGCGGCCCAGGCGGGTACGTGCTCAGCGCGGATCCGACGACGGTGGATGTGCACCTGTTCCGCGACCTCGTCGCACAGGCGCGCGCGACGGCCGATCCCGGCCGGGCCGATGCGCTGTTCGCCGAGGCGCTGACGCTGTGGCGCGGTGAACCATTCGCGACCCTGGAGACGCCGTGGCTGGACGACGTCCGGCGTGGGTTGCAGGCTGAGCGCCTGGCCGCTGCACTGGACCACAACGACATCAGGCTGCGGGTCGGTCGGCACGGGGAGCTGATTCCGCTGCTGACGTCCCTGCTGCGCGACCATCCGCTCGACGAGCGATTGGCGAGCCAGTTGATGCTGGCGCAGTACCGG
Source organism: Mycobacterium sp. E136 (assembly GCF_001666865.1). NCBI lineage: Bacteria > Bacillati > Actinomycetota > Actinomycetes > Mycobacteriales > Mycobacteriaceae > Mycobacterium > Mycobacterium sp. E136. The sequence continues at coordinate 2,932 of NZ_LZJE01000232.1, read as the reverse complement.
TGTGGTCGCCAGGTCGATGCGCTGAACACTTTCCGGACGATGCGAAGTCGGCTGGTCGACGAACTGGGTGTGGAGCCAGGACCGGCGCTGCGGCAGGTGCACCAGGAGATACTCGAGGGCGATCCGGTGCAGCCACCGGTCCGCATCGTCGCCGAAAAGCCCAACACCGTGCCCAGGCGCGCCACCAGCCTCATCGGCCGCGACGACGACTTACGTCGGGTTGTCGATGCGTTGAGCGGCGGCCCGCTCATCACGTTGATCGGCGTCGGTGGCGTCGGCAAGACGCGGTTGGCGCTCGAAGCGGCGTCTACATCCGCGGAAGGTTTTCCCGACGGGGCGTGGGTCTGCGAGCTCGCACCCGTCGAGGACGAAGCGGCCGTCGCGCACGCCGTTGCGGTGGCTCTGCGCTTACAGCAGCAGCAGGGCCTCGACATCGAGACCACCGTGATCGAGTATCTGCGATCCCGCAAACTGCTTGTGCTGCTGGATAATTGCGAGCACGTGCTGGACTCCGCCGCACGGTTGGCAGACCGAATCGTGCGCCACTGCCCAGAAGTGGTGGTGCTGACGACGAGTCGCGAAGCGCTCAATGTCGAAGGTGAGAGGCTTCTGCCGGTGCCACCGCTGTCGCTTGATGACGGCGTCCGGCTGTTCGCCGAACGGGCGCGCTCGGGCAGACCCGACTTCGAGCTCGAAAGCGAGCCGGCGGGCGCCGTCGCCGAGATCTGTCGTCGTCTCGACGGTCTGCCACTGGCGATCGAACTGGCCGCCGCAAGAATGCGGGCGATGAGCAGCATCGATGTCGCGCGCAGGCTGGACAGCCTGCGGTTGCTCAGCGGCGGTGCCCGCGACGCGTCCCCTCGGCAACAGAGCCTTACCGCCACGATCGACTGGTCGTATCAGCTGCTGACGGAATCCGAACAGGGTCTGTTCATCCGGTTGTCGGTTTTCGCGGGCGGCTTCGATCTGGCCGCGGTACACGGCGTGTGCGGGACGGGTGACGAGGACGACACCCTCGATCTGCTCACCGGGCTTCTCGACAAGTCGATGGTGACGCGCCGTGCGGGCGCCGGGAACACGCGGTACGCGATGCTCGAGACGCTGCGGGCCTACGGCCGAAATCGGCTGCAGAAAATGGGTGTCGATCACGACGTGACGAAACGCCACGCCCGCTACTACACCAAGCTGGCGCAACGTGCGGCCGCTGAAATGCACGGGCCCGACGAGGCCGGGTGGGTGGATCGGATGCTGCCCGATTACGACAACATCCGGACCGCATTCGAACACTCCGTCGCCGCCGGAGACATCGACACCGCGATGCGGTTGGTCACCTCGTTGTCCGAAACCATGCATCTGCGAATCGGATACGAGTCCGCCGGCTGGGCGGAGCGGATCGTCGAGCTGGCCGATCCCGCGCACCCTTTGTACGCGGCCGCCGTCGGCTTCGCGGCACGCGGTGCGTGGAACCGCGGCGAATCCGAAAACGCGCGCGCACTCGCCGAATTGGCCGCAGGTCGCACACCGGGCCGAGGCAACGGGCGCATCGCCTACCCGGGTGACGTCCTGGCGGACCTCGCGCTCTATGACGGTGACCCACGCACCGCGCTCGGACATTACGAGGCCGAGATGGCGCGTGCGCGCGCCGATGACGACTCGATTCGTTTGGTGTGGACGCTGTTCTACGTAGCCATCTGTCACGCCGCATTGCGTCGACCGGAGAACGGAATTGCCGCGGCGCAGGAAGCGCTCCGTGTCGCGGACGAAACCTCGAACCCGACCGCGCGGTCGATGGGGCGCTATGCGCTCGGGCTGGTGCTCAAGAAATCCGATCCGGAGCGCGCGCTGGTGTTGTTCGACGACGCTGCCGCGCTGGCAGCATCTGTCAGGAACTTCTGGTGGCATGGCATCGCCCTGATGGAGGCGGCGTCCACCCGCGCCGTCCACGGTGAACCGCGCACGGCGGCCGCGGCGCTCATCGACGTGCTCGACCACTGGGATCGGGTGGGCGACTGGAGCCAACAGTGGCTCAATCTGCGCTACATCACCCGCTTCCTGACACGGATGGGCGCCGACGATGCGGCGCTGACGGTGCATCACGCTCTGGTCGACGCGGGGAAGCCCTCGCCGCTACCCGCCGACAGGCAACCGCAAGATCAACGCGCTGTCAGCGGTGTCGAGGCCGTCCGTTTGGCGCGATCAACGCTGGCGGCGATCCGTGCCCACGAGGCGGCCCCGGCGGCCGACGGGACGACGACACTGTCCTGACGCGTCGTCACCGGGGGCTGCACAAAAACATCACGTGAGCTGCGGATTTCACGATTGTCCAAGGATCTACGAAACCTTCTCTCAGAGACTTCATCCGTCAAAACCGAACGGTCGGACCCCCACGGTCCGACCATCAAGAGAGAAGAGAAAACCATGAAGCATCCACTGTTCAAACGTGTTGCCGTCGTCTCCGCGCTGTCGGCCTCGCTCGCGATGCCCGCAGTCGCCGGGCTGGTGGCGCCGAGCGCTTACGGCAAACCGATCAACGAGAACACGATCAAGACCGAGTGCAAGGCGGCCGGCGGCAAGTATGAGACCGCCGTCGCCGTCGACATCAGGAGCTCGGCGTGCACCTACAAGGCCAGTGACGGCGTCACCTACACCGACCACTACGCAAACGGCAACTACGTCGGGACGACCGGGCCCGGCGGACGGCCGGCCTGAGGCGCAGCGCTGCCGAATCGGCGGCGACGGCGGGATTCAACTACGAGGAGGACGACATGACAACGACTGAACAGAACACGACGACGGGCGATGGCGATCGGCAGCTCAAAGCCAAACATCGCGCGTTATGGGCCTCGGGTGATTACCCCGCCGTCGCCGCCGAACTCATTCCCACACTCGGCCCGGAACTGGTTCGCGCGTGCGGGGTGCGCACCGGCGATCG
>NZ_LZJE01000231.1:0-850 GCF_001666865.1 Mycobacterium sp. E136 | reverse complement strand
CGGGTTCATCCGCTCGGACACGCTGCAACCGTCGCATGCGGCGCTCATCACCCGGGCGGACACGTTCTTCCTCGGCAACCGCAGCATCGAGTTGTTCGTCGACATCGCGGTGACGACGGTGGCCGCGGCGATGGTCGGGTTGGCGCTCTCGGCGTTGGCCAGATCCAACGAACAGATCATGCCGCTGCTGGTGGTCGCGATCATGTCGCAGCTGGTGTTCTCGGGCGGCATGATCCCGGTGACGGACCGGATCGTGCTCGATCAGATGTCCTGGTTCACGCCCGCCCGTTGGGGTTTCGCGGCGTCCGCCTCGACCATCGACCTCATCCGCTTGGTGCCCGGCCCGCTGACACCCAACGATCGGCACTGGGACCACACGTCCGGCACGTGGCTGTTCGACATGGCCATGCTCGCGCTCATCTGCATCGGTTACACGACGTTCGTGCGCTGGCGGATCCGGCTGAGCAGCAGCTAGCGCAGCGTGCCGGAGACGATGGCCTCCGCGGTGAACGTCACGCCCCGATCGGTCCCGTCCTCGTCATGATCATCATCGGGCCACACCACCGCCGCGGTGCCCGAGACCGCAACGGTGGCACCGGTGGTGAAGTCGATGAACAGGACGGCCGCCGCGGGATCGACCGCGATGTTGCCCAGGCTGTTGAACATGTTGTTGCCCGGATAGTCGGGCCACCAAAGCCGGTTACCGTCGAGCCGGACGAAACCCGCTGGGCCGCCGCGGTGCGACGCGTCGACGCCGCGGGTCGGATGCTCGGTGCCGAGGAAGAACGTGTCCGCCCGGGTGATGAGCGCCGCATGCGACGGTTGCAGCGTGTCCGAGCGGATGAACCCG
>NZ_LZJE01000230.1:0-17023 GCF_001666865.1 Mycobacterium sp. E136 | reverse complement strand
GACCAGGGCCAGCAGCAGCCCGGCGTCCTGCTGCCTGTCGGTGCGGCGCAGCGTGGAGCCCACCTGCAGCGTCACCACGTCGGCGTTCGACGGCGATTCCACCGAGAGCTGCTCCTGTTGGACCATCGGCACATCCCGGTCCACGACGAAGCGTTCCCCGTTCAGCGACGCCGGGTCGAAGGCCGTGCCGCTGCCGTCGCTGATCAGCGTGGCCTCGAGGTCCAGCGGGATCTTGGCGATCTTGCTGTGGGTGTAGGTGGACAGCAACAACGCGGCGATCAGCAGGGCGGCACCCAGCCCCAAGATTCCGCATGCCGCAATCCGCAGCGCCACTGCGCGGTTCAAACCGTGCCTCCTTCACCTGCGGTATGCCCGCAGAAACCCGTTTGACCCTAACAGCACAATTTAAGGTCGTCGTTTAGTCCGGCCGCATCCGCGCACCCGTGGTCAGCGTGTTTGGTTCTACCCGGCACACTGATTGCCGTGACCGGTGAGACGCGCGACGAGCAGGTGGGCGGCACCCGCGGGTTCCTGCCGGCCGTCGAGGGCATGCGCGCCTGCGCTGCGATCGGCGTCGTCGTCACCCACGTCGCCTTCCAGACCGGCCACACCGGTGGCGTCACCGGACGCCTGTTCGGGCGGTTCGACCTCGCGGTCGCGGTGTTCTTCGCACTGTCGGGCTTTCTGCTGTGGCGCGGGCATGCCGCCGCCGCGCGCGGGTTGCGGCCGATCCCGCCGACCGGCCACTACCTGCGCTCGCGGCTGGTCCGCATCATGCCCGGCTACCTCGTCGCGGTGGTGGTGATCCTGTCGCTGCTGCCGGAGGCCCGCGCGGACCTGACCGTGTGGTTGGCCAACCTCACGCTGACCCAGATCTATGTGCCGTTGACGCTGACCGCGGGGCTGACGCAGATGTGGAGCCTGTCGGTCGAGGTCGCCTTCTATATCGCCCTGCCGGTGCTCGCGCTGCTGGTGCGCCGGGTGCCGGTGCGCGCCCGCATCCCCGTCATCGCCGTCGCGGGCATCGCCAGTCTGGCGTGGGCAGTGCTGCCGATCGCGACGCCCGATGGCGTCAACCACCTGAACTGGCCGCCGGCGTTCTTCTCCTGGTTCGCGGCGGGCATGCTGCTCGCCGAGCTGACGGTCACGCCCGTCGGGTGGCCGCACCGGCTGGCCCGGCGGCGGGTGCTGATGGCCGCCCTCGCGATCGTCGCGTTCCTGATCGCGGCCTCACCGATCGCGGGTCCCGAGGGACTGACCCCGGGCACCGTCAGCCAGTTCGTCGTCAAGACCGCGATGGGCGCGGTGGTCGCCGGCGCGCTGCTGGCGCCGCTCGTCCTCGACCGGCCCGACACCCCGCACCGGCTTCTGGGCAACACGACGATGGTGACGCTGGGGCGATGGTCGTACGGACTGTTCATCTGGCACCTCGCCGCGCTGGCGATGGTGTTCCCGGTCATCGGCGAGTTCGCGTTCAACGGACACATGCCGGTGGTCCTGGTGCTGACGGTCGTGTTCGGCTTCGCGATCGCCGCGGTCAGCTACGCGCTGGTGGAATCGCCGTGCCGAACGGCGTTGCGGCGCTGGGAGTATCGGCACGCCCGGCCCGTTCCGCCGCTGGACTCGTCGGTCAGCAGCGTGCCTGAGCCCGTCGCGCGATAACGGCGTCGCGCACCGCCGACCGCCTGGCCTTCCCCGCGTCGTCGCGCAGCGGTTCGTCGCTGAACTCGACCGTGCGCGGCACCTTGTGGCGTTCGACGCGTTCGGACAGAAACGCGATGACGTCCGCTTCCTCGAGATCGCCGTCGGCGTGCACCAGCGCGTGCGGCACCTGCCCCAGATCGTCGTGCGGGACACCGACCACCAGACACGACAGCACGGCCGGATGTTCGGCGAGTGCCGACTCGACCTCGGCTGGATAGACGTTCTTGCCGCCGACGGTGAACATGTCCACGCGCCGGTCGCTGAGGTAGAGGAACCCGTCCTCGTCGAAGTAGCCGAGGTCGCCCAGCGAGTCCCAGCCGTCGCGGGATTTCGCCGTCGCGCCGATGTAGCGGTAGGTGGGTGCGCTGCCCGGCGACGGCCGCATGTATATCTCGCCGACCACTCCGGGCGGACACTCGTTGCCGTCGTCGTCGAGGACCTTCATCTCCCCGGCGACGACGACACCTACCGAGCCCGGATGATCCAACCACTGGCTGCCCGAGATGAACGTCAACGCCTGTAATTCGGTGCCGCCGTACAGTTCCCAGAGCGCATCCGGTTGCAGGATCTCGATCCACGCCCGCTTGACCGCGGGCGGACACGGCGCGCCGACATGCCAGAACCGTCGGATCGACGACAGGTCGTAGGCAGCGGGATCGGCCCGGTAGACCGGAATCAAGCGCTGCATGATCGTCGGCACCGTCGTCAGGAACGTCACGCGATACTCGGTGACCAGACGGAGGAACTCGTGCGGTTCGAACTTCGGCAGGAGCACGAGGTGATGGCCCTGCACGAGCCCGATCGCGAACGTGGTGAACCCGGTATTGTGGCTCATCGGCACCGAGATCAGGTTGACGTCACCTTCCTGCGCCCCAAGGGGATAACCGACCAACGGCGGGAAACGGCTGTCGCCGCCCGCCTCGATCAGCTTGGCCCGCCCGGTGCTGCCGCCCGACGCCATCGCCTTGAGCACCGGCGACACCCTCTCCGGCAGCGGCTGATCCGACAAACCCTGATCGGGAACGAAACCCGATGGCACGCTGGGTATCAGGCCGGCAGGGTCCTCGCGACCGACGATCAGGGCGCGGGGGCGCAGCTCGAGCAGGCCACTCAGTTCGGCGTCGGGCAGCCGCGGTGACAGCGGCTGCGGTATCGCACCGAGCTTCCACGTCGCGAGCACCGCCTGCGCCCACTCGATGGAGTTCGGCAACACCACGGTGACGTAATCGCCCTCTCCCACACCGAGTTCGGCATAGGCGCGGGCCAGTCGGTTGGCCGACGCGTCCAGCTCACCGCGGGTGAGGGTGACGCCCTCGCAGGTGACCGCGGGCGCGTCCGGTTCGGCCGCGGCCAGCCGCGACACCTGCGTGCTGATCGGTGGGGTCGGCTCGGTCACCTCAGTAACCGCCCTGCGCCTCGAAGATCCGGCGCGGATTGTCGACGAGCATCGTCGTGAGCTGTTCGTCGGTGACGCCTCGCTCCTTGAGGGCCGGGATCACGTCGTTGTGGATGTGCAGGTAGTGCCAGTTGGGCATGGTCTGCGGGATCATTCCCTCCGGCAGCCAGTCGATGAAGCAGGACGCATCGTGCGACAGCACCATCTTGTCGGCGTGCCCGCGCTCGCACATCCGCGCGACGGTGTCCACCCGCTCCTCGAAGCCGAGGAAGACGTCGACGCCGAACCGGTCCATCCCGATGTAGGAGCCCGCGTCGATCAGCTGCTCCAGGTAGTCGATGTCGGTGCTGTCACCGGAGTGCCCGATGACGACGCGCGAGAGGTCGACGCCTTCCTCGCTGAACACGCGCTGCTGATCCAGGCCGCGCTTGGTCGCGGCGTGGGTGTGGGTCGAGACTGGGACGCCGGTCTCGCGGTGCGCCTGCGCGACGGCGCGCAGCACCCGCTCGACGCCGGGGGTCAGGCCCGGTTCGTCGGTCGCGCACTTGAGGATCGCCGCTTTGACGTTGGTGCCGGCGATGCCGGTGGTGATGTCGCGGACGAACATGTCGACCATGGGCTCGCCGAGCGGCGTCTCCGGCCCGCTGAAGTGGAAGAACATCGGGACGTCGTTGTAGGTGTAGACACCGGTCGCGACGATGATGTTGATGTCGGTCTGCGCGGCGAGGCGTTCGATGCGCGGAATGTAGCGGCCCATGCCGATCACGGTGAGATCGACGATGCTGTCGACACCGCGGGACTTCAGCTCGTTGAGGCGGACGATCGCGTCGGCCTCACGCTGGGCCTCGTCGCCCCACACCTCCGGATAGTTGGTGGTGATGTCGAGGGATTGGATGAAGACGTGTTCGTGCATGAGCGTGACACCGAGATCCGCACTGTCGATCGGGCCACGGGCGGTGTTCAATTCCGGCACGCGGCCGATGCTACGAGATAGCGGAGGATCAATCGGGTACTTGAAACGTGATCCACAGGAAAGGCCAGAACAATATGGCGGCATCGTCGAGTGTCCGCGCCGCACCGTCGGCGTGGGCACCGCTGTCCTCGCCGACCTACCGTGCGCTGTGGATCGCACAGCTCGTCTCGAATCTCGGCACCTGGATGCAGACCGTCGGCGCGCAGTGGATGCTGGTCGCCGATCCCAATGCCGCCGTGCTCGTGCCCCTGGTGCAGACGGCGACGACGTTGCCGGTGATGTTGTTGGCGCTGCCGTCCGGCGTGGTGGCCGACCTGACCGACCGGCGACGGCTGCTGATCGCCACTCAGTCGGCGATGGCAGCCGGTGTCTCTCTGCTGGCGATCCTGACCGGAGTGGGGCTGACGACGCCCACCGTCTTGCTGATGCTGCTGTTCCTAGTCGGCTGCGGACAGGCGCTGACCGCTCCGGCGTGGCAGGCCATTCAGCCCGAACTTGTTCCGCGCGAACAGATTCCGGCCGCGGCAGCGCTGACCAGCCTGGCCATGAACAGTGCGAGGGCGATCGGGCCGGCGATCGCGGGTGCGCTGGTGTCGTTGTCGGGGCCCACGATGGTGTTCGCCCTGAACGCGCTGTCATTCGCCGGCATCGTGGTGGTGCTCTTCACGTGGCGCCGGCCCACCACGGATCGGTTGCTGCCGACCGAGCGCCCATTGTCGGCGTTGACCGCGGGCGGACGCTACATCCGCAGTTCGCCGGTGATCCGCCGCATCCTGCTGCGGGCGCTGCTGTTCATCGCCCCGGGTAGCGCGCTGTGGGGGTTGCTGGCGGTCATCGCCGACCGGCAGCTGCATCTGTCGTCCGCGGGCTACGGCGTGCTGCTGGGCGCCCTGGGCGTCGGAGCGGTCTGCGGGGCGATGGTGTTGTCCCGGCTGCAGGTGCGGTTCGGGCGCAATGCGCTGCTGACCGTCGGCGCGGTCGGTTTCGCGCTCGCGACCGTCGTGCTCGCGCTCGTTCCGGTGCTGAGCGTGGTCATCGTCGCGATGGTCGTCGGCGGCCTGTCGTGGTTGCTCACCTTGTCGACGCTGAACGCGTCGATGCAGCTGAGCCTTCCGGCCTGGGTGCGGGCGCGCGGGCTGTCGGTCTATCAGCTGGTGTTCATGGGCGGACAAGCCATCGGCTCGCTGGTCTGGGGCCTGGTGGCCGGCGCCACCAGCAGCGTGACGGCCTTGCTGATCGCGGCCGGGATGCTCACCGTGTGCGCGGTGTCGCTGGTGTGGTGGCCGCTGCACCCGGGCACCGGCAATCTCGACGTCGAACCCTCGGCGCACTGGCCGGAGCCGGCGCTGGTGTTCGAACCCGCCCCGCCCGACGGACCGGTCCTGGTGCTCAAGACGTACAAGGTCGCAGCGGAGAACGAGGCATCGTTCATCACCGCGATGGACCGGGTGAGGCGCTCCCGCCAGCGGACCGGGGCCGCGCAATGGCGGTTGTTCCGCAGCGGCGAATTCCCCCACACGTTCGTCGAGGCGTTCGTCGTGCGGTCGTGGTACGAGCACCTGCACCAACACGTCGTGCGGCAGACGGGTCAGGACCTGATCGCCGAACAGGAGGTCGAGAAGTACGTCGTCGGCGAACCCAAGCTCGAGCACCTGATCGCGGTCAACTGAGCCGACTCGATCGGATGGGCACGGTCGATGCGGCGACGGCGCCCACCGACATCAGCGCCAGCAGCTGCACACCCCACGAATGTCCGATGTAGCCGTCGACCGATCGCCACGGGTTCTGGCTCAACACCGCCCCGGCGAGGATCAGCCCGCCGGCCGCAGCAGTGACCGTGATTGCCTCGCAGAGCTTTTCGCGGTTGCGCAGCAGATAGCGGATTCCCAGCGCAACTCCGACGATCACGAAGCCCGTCACCCCCGAGATGGCGGTGCCCGTGAGCAGTGCCGCGGCGCCCACCGCGTACGGGTGCGGGCACCACACCGGCACCGGGTTCGCGGGGGCGGGTCGCCTGCGCATCGGCAGCAACGCCAACAGGGCGAGCACCGGCAGCAGCGCCAGGCCTCCGATGAGCCCGGCGCGGTAGGGCGCGTTCGCCGGGAAACTCAGCGTGACCGGACCTGCTGTGCCCGGCGGCAGTACCCACCCCTGCTGCCAGCCGTTCACCGTGATCGGCGTCAGTGCGGTTCCACCGCTGTCGCGGGCGACCCAGCCGGGGTTGATGCTTTCCGGGACGACGAGGATGCGGGACGCCGACGACGGGGCGACGGTCACCTCGCGGCGGTCCGCGCTCCAATGCCCGACATCTGCGGCAGTGGTTGGCGCCGGGCGTATTTCGTCGGCCTGCGGCCCGGCGAGTTGTGCCCCGTCGACGATGAACGCGCCGCCGGGGCTGATGACCAGCTCTTGCTGTCCCTCGGGCAGCAGGATCGGTTCGGTCCGGCACGGGTGTGCGGCTACGGGCTCACCGTCGAGCAGCGCACCGACGGTCGTGGTGAACGAGGTCTGCACGAACTCACCCGCGATACCGATGACCGGCCCCTTGCCACAGGGCATTTCGATCCTGCGCTCGCGGTTGGCATCGGCGTCAGCGGCGGCGACCGGTTCGCCCCGTGCGTCGAGCGCGGTGACCTCGGCGAGGCCGGGCGGCTTGAGCTGGTCGAAGCCGAGCGCGGTGCGGTCGATGACGTCGTGCCAGTCGAGGATGGAGACCGTCACGGTGTCGGTGACCCGCGGTTTGAGGTGCAGCGTCTGCGCGCCCGCGTCGCCGGCCACCGGACGGATCTGCGGGCCGTCGCCGAGGTCGACCGCCACCAGCGTCGGATGTGCCGGCAGCTCCGAGGAACTCGGTGTCACCCGCAGTCCGGCGACCTCACTTCGGCGGGGCAGCTTCAGCGTCAGCGTGGGCGGCGTCCCCTGTTGGACGACACGCTGAGGGGCGGTCCACGCGGTGCCCGCATCGCCGTCGGCCGCTGCGTAGGCCGAACCGAGTACGTCGATCGGATCGGCGTCGCCCATCGCACGTGCGGCGCCCGGCGCGCTGATCAGGTCGGCCAGCTTCGGCCCCTGACGGGCCCGCACCCACACCGTCGGCGTCACCGCGATCGGCGCCGGCACGGTCAGCGTGCGGCTCAAGTTGACCGGCTCCTCCGCCGAGAGCGCCATCAACGCGGCGCAGCGGTGACCGGTCGGGCTCTCGGCGCAGCCCGATCGACCCAGCAATTCCGATCCCAGATCCCATTGCGCCACAGTCGAATCCGGTGGCGGACCGGGCACCGCGACAGTGTGGCGCAGGCTGACGGGGTGGGCGAAGCCGTTCGCGTCGTACTGAGTGACGGCGAGGTCGGTGATGCCGAACTGCACGCCCGCCGAACCGTCGTCGGTCGCGACGGCGGTGAGCCGCACCCACGGTGATTCGCCGTAGGGCAGGGCGGCGGTCAGCGGCTTGCCCGCTTCGTCGAAGCGAAGGGTGCTGGTCCCGTTGACCGTCGAGATCTCGATGCGCCGGATCTGCGCACCGACCGCGGTGGCGCTGGGCGTGACGGTGATGGTCGCGTTGGTGACGGGGTGGTCGAAGTCCACCTGCATCCACTGGCCGATCGCGGACTGCAGCGAGTTCGACACCCAACTCGTCGACGGGTCGGCGTCCACCGCCGCGGCCGGACCGGTCGCGGGTGCGACGTTGGGAAGCGCGGTGGAATCGGCCGCCGAACTCGACACCGACACGCGGCCGCCGTTCCACTGCCCATAGACGAGATCGGCGCCGGGAGCGGGATAGTCGATGACCCGGTTGTGGGTGTGGCGTGGATCGTCGGGGGTGCGGATCGCCGACGAATGGTCGTCGACGCGGCCGTAGTCGGTCTCCCGGGCGAGTGGGGTGTCGGTGACGGTGACGACGGGGGTCGGCACGCCCGCGCGTTCGGCGTCGGCGGTCAACAGCATCGGGCCCAGCGGCGGCCGGTCCTGTAACCGGCGGCGCTCGTCGAGCCGCAGCAGTGCCTCGGGCGCACCGTCCACCCGCGCCATGCGATCCGTATCGACGAGGTAAGGCGTCACAGGGATTTCGGCGTGCACCCGGTAGATCTCGACGGCGGGGTAGCGGGGCCGCAGGCCGCTGTCGGAGACGAATCCGGCCAGGGTGCCGGCGCCGACCGGATCGCCGAACTCGGCGACCTTCTCCAGGCCGGGGGAGCCGTCGACGGCGCGGTGCACCAGCAGCGGTCGCGCCGACCGGGACGACTCCGGATCCAAGTCGTTGCGCACGACGACATATGAAATACCCTGGCGGGCAAGGGTATCCGCCAAGCCCGCGGACGGTCTGCCCGCGGCGAACAGTCGCTGCACGGAATCCAGCGCGCGGATGGTCTCCGGCGGGGTCAGCGGTATGGAGTCGCGCACACCCCACGGGCTGTCGCCGAGGACCTGCAGCGGTTCGTCGTGGCTGTTGCCCCACACCTGGGTGGCGAACGGAGCACCCGGAGCGACCAGGACGCGGCCGTCGGTGTTGTGTTCGTCGAGCCAGTCGGCGGTGTCATGCCAGTACTGCGGGAGCGCTTCGAAAGCGCCTGGGGGAGTGAGCTGTCCGGTCCACGCCAGCGACGTGCCCGCGGCCAGCGCAACCAGCACCACGATCCCCACCGCCACGCGTTTGTCCCGTTCGGGGTGTGCCAGCGCGGTCGTCCACTGCTCGCGCGGTGCGCTCCCCGGCAGCGGGATGCGCCCGAGCAGATGCGCCAACCCCAACGCCAGCGGCAGCCGTAACAGCGGTTCGAGCTTGTGCAGGTTGCGCAGCGGCGTCCCGGACGCGTCGAGGAACGCCTGAACCTGCAGCGCGACGGGCGAGCCGAGCCCGCCGGAATAGCCGAGCGCCAGCAGCGTGACCCCGACCAAAAGGATGGTGATCAGCCGACCGCGGGCGGGCATCGTCTTCAAGGCCAGCCCCGCCAGGCCCGCGGCGGCCACCAGGGTGGTGGCCAGCACCGCGACCGAACCGGTCACCAGCGACGCGCCCGCCGTCGCGTTGGGCGCCACGAACGGCGTCCACGCGTCGGTGCCGCGCAGCATCTCGGTCAGCGACATCCACCGCGTGGTGACACCCGAGGACTCGATGAAGTCGAGGAACGGCGGACTGACCCGCCCCAGCATCAGCAGCGCGACGACCCACCACAGCACCGCCAGCGCGATACCGAGCGCCCACCACGCGGTGAACCGCCACCATTGCTTCGTCGGCCGGTGACACGCCAACCAGATGACCGCACACAGGCAGCCGGTGATCGTGGCCACCGCGTTGACTGCACCCATCAACGCGATCGCCACCGCGGATCGCATCGCGAGCATCCGCACCCGCGGATCGCCCCGGAGCACCAGGATCACCGGCAGCAGCACCCACGGCGCCAGCATCATCGGAAGCGTTTCGGAGGAGATCGCGCCGAGCGTGGTCAGCACCCGCGGTGACAGCGCATACGCGATCGCGGCGATGACGCGCGAGGTCGGGCTGCCGATGCCGCGCCCGTCGTTGAGCGCCTCGGCCACCCGCACGATGCCCCAGAAACCGACGACCAGCAGCAGCGCCCACCACAGCCGCTGAGTGACCCAGCCGGGCAGCCCGACCACGTCGCCGATCAAGAAGAAGGTGCCGTGCGGGAACAGGTAGCCGTAGGCCTGGTTCTGCGCCTGACCGAACGGCAGCTCGCTGTTCCAGAGGTTGAACGCACGCGCCAGGAATCGCAGCGGGTTGGCGGTCAGGTCCAGCTTGGTGTCGGGGGAGATCTGTCCGGGTGACTGGGCGAACGTCAGGACAAGTGCCGCCGCAGCGGCCACCCACAACCAGCGCCGGGAGAGCGGGGTCGTCTGCGCGGCGACCCGAGAATCAGGTGCGGTCGCCGTACTCGACCCTGTTGAGCACCGAAGACGCCGGATCGCCCGCTTGCAGAGGTGGCTTGTTGTCCTGCTGCACCATCAGCGTCACACCGAAGACGGCCGCCGCGCCCAGCAGCAGGCCGACCACGACGCTGGCGGCGGCTGGCACGAGGAACCGATCCATGCGGCAAAAGTAGCACGCGGGCCATGTCCGCAGCTGGACCCAGGTTCTCGGGGTACACGCCGACCACGAGATAGATGTGAAGCGCGACAGCAGTTAGTGTCGAAGCCCATGGCCTTGCCCCGCGCATTGTGTGCCCTCGCTGCCACGCCGATCTTGTTGATGGCGTGCTCGCCTGCCGCGCAGGAGGCCGAGCCGTCAGCGTCGTCCGCGCCCATCACCAAGGCGGCGACCGCCGTGCCCGAGGCTCCGGCCGCGCCGGCGGCCCCCGCGTGCGGAGCCGGGGATTCCCTGCTGGCGTCGATGTCGACCCGCGACAAGCTGGCCCAGCTCTTGATGGTGGGCGTTTCCAACGCGGCGGACGCGCGTGCGGTCGTCGACAATCACCACGTCGGCGGCATCTTCGTCGGCAGCTGGACGGACCTGTCGATGCTGTCTGACGGCTCGTTGGCAGGCATCGCAGGATCGGCGACCCCGCTGCCGCTCGCGGTCAGCGTCGACGAGGAGGGCGGCCAGGTGTCGCGGCTGGCCGGGCTGATCGGCAGCCAACCGTCGCCGGCCTCGCTGGCCGCCAGCAGTACGCCGGAAGAGGTGTACGACATCGCGCTGAAGCGGGGGCAGGCCATGCGCGGGCTCGGCATCACCGTCGACTTCGCGCCGGTTGTCGACGTCGATGGGGGCGGCGCCATCGGCGACCGGTCGTTCGGCTCCGATCCGGCCGTCGTCACCGATTTCGCCGGCGCGTATGCCCGTGGCCTGCGCGACGGCGGTGTGATGCCGGTGCTCAAACACTTCCCCGGCCATGGGCGCGCCTCGGGTGACTCGCACACGGGCGGCGTCACGACGCCACCGCTCAGCGACCTGCAGACCACCGATCTGGTGCCGTACCGGACGCTGACCAGCCAGGCGCCGGTCGGTGTGATGGTCGGTCACCTACAGGTGCCCGGGCTGACCGGCAGCGATCCGGCCAGCCTGAGCCCGGCGGCCTACGCGCTGCTGCGGTCGGGCAACTACGGCGGCCAGCCGTTCAACGGCCCCGTGTTCACCGATGATCTGTCCGGTATGCGGGCCATCACCGACCGGTTCGGGGTTGCCGAGGCGGCGCTGCGGAGCCTGCAGGCGGGCGCCGACGTCGCGCTGTGGCTGAGCACCGGTGAGGTGCCCGCGGTGCTCGACCGGCTGGAGAAGGCGTTGGATGCCGGGGAGCTGTCGATGTCCAGCGTCGACGCGTCGGTTCTGCGGATGGCGGCGGTGAAGGGGCCCAACCCGCACTGCTAGTCGCTACCTGCTGCTGACGCCCGGTTTCCGCGGATTGCTTACCCTGGTGGGATGGCCGGAGGAACCAAGCGGTTACCGCGCGCGGTGCGCGAGCAGCAGATGCTGGACGCCGCTGTGCAGATCTTCTCGGTCAACGGCTATCACGAGACGTCGATGGACGCGATCGCCGCCGAGGCGCAGATCTCCAAGCCGATGCTGTACCTGTACTACGGGTCCAAGGAGGAGCTGTTCGCGGCGTGCCTGGACCGGGAGCTGGCGCGGTTCGTCGACGACGTGCGCAGCCGCATCGACCTCAAGCAGAGCCCGAAAGACCTTCTGCGCACCGCCGTCCTGGCGTTTCTGAACTACATCGACGCCAATCGGGCGTCGTGGATGGTGCTGTACAGCCAGGCCACCAGCTCGCAGGCGTTCGCCCACACCGTGCGCGAGGGCCGCGAGCGCATCATCGACCTGGTCGGCAGGTTGCTGCGCTCGGGCACCCGAAACCCGGAGCCCGACACGGATTTCGACATGATGGCCGTCGCACTGGTCGGTGCCGGTGAGGCGGTGGCGTCGCGGGTCAGCACGGGCGACGCCGGTGTGGACGAGGCGGCCGAACTGATGATCAATCTGTTCTGGCGCGGCCTCAAGGGCACCCCGTCCGATCACCCCATCGAGACTGCGGTGCGATCGCCGAACTAGCTCCAATCGCGTTCTGTACGCGGTCTCGGTGCTTACAGCGAGCGGACCGTCCCGAACAGATGCGGCTCGCGCTTCTTCATGTCGCGCAACGTCAGATCCCAGCCGTCCGAAACCCGATCGACGTACAGGCCCGCGTTCGCGGGCAGCACCACCGGCTTGGCGAACTTCACCGAATACTTCACCGCGTCGGGTAGCTGACCCTCGATGTTCGCCAGAACCGCTGCCGCGCTGAACATCCCGTGCGCGATGACGGTCGGGAACCCGAACAGCTTGGCCGCGATCGCACTGGTGTGGATCGGGTTGTGGTCGCCGCCCACCGACGCATAGTGCCGGATCTGCCCCGGGGTGATGCGCAGCATCGCGTTCGGCGGACCGAGTTTCGGCGGCTTCTGCGGCGGCGGCTTCGGCTCGTCGGACAGGCTCGTGCGCTGCTGGTGCAGAAACGTGGTGATCTGATGCCACGCCCGCTCGTTACCGACGCTGACGTCGGTGACGATGTCGACCAGCAGGCCCCGCCGGTGCTCGCGCAGATTCTCCGCGTGCACCTTGACCGAGACCGAGTCGGTCACCGCGATCGGGCGGTATTGGGTGATGTGGTTCTCGATGTGCACCGAACCCATTGCGGCGAACGGGAAGTCGAAGCCGGTGACCAACGACATCAGCGTCGGGAAGGTGAGCGCGAACGGATACGTCAGCGGGACGGAGTCGCCGAACTGCAATCCCGTCACCGCGGCATAGGCCGCCACGTTCTGTGGGTCGATGCTCAGGTCTTCGACCGTCAGCGTGCGGTCGGGCAGCGACTCGCCGCGCGGCACGAACGGCAGGGCGCCCGCCGCCGCGCGCGCCAGGTTCATCAGCCCGGACGGTTGACTCGCACCTGTCATACCTCGACTCCTTCTCGCTCCGGTCCTCGCTCGTTCCTCGCTGCGATCCTCACTCGTCGTCGCCTTCGGTCACGCCCCCAGCCACGCCTGGCCGCACACCCGCACCGTGTTGCCGGTGACGGCGTTCGACGCTGGGCTCGCGAAGTAGGCGATCGTCTCCGCGACGTCGACCGGTTGGCCGCCCTGGTACAGCGAATTGAGCCGGCGGCCCACCTCGCGGGTGGCCAACGGAATCGCCTCGGTCATCTTGGTCTCGATGAAGCCCGGCGCCACCGCGTTGACCGTGACGCCCTTGTCGGCGTAGGCCTGCGAGAGGCTGTCGGTCAGCCCAATCATGCCCGCCTTGGTCGCCGCGTAGTTGGTCTGCCCGCGGTTGCCCGCGATGCCGGCCATCGACGACAGCCCGACCACCCGGCCGCCCTGACCGATCACGCCGTTGTTCACTAGACCCTCGGCAAGGGCAAGCGGCGCAACGAGATTCACCGCGACGACGGAGTCCCAGCGTCCCTCGTCCATGTTGGCGAGCAGCTTGTCGCGGGTGATGCCGGCGTTGTTGACCAAGATGTCGGCGTGCCCGTCGTACACCTCACGCAGGTGTTCGGTGATCTTGTCGACCGCGTCCTCGGCGGTCACGTCGAGCGTCAGCGCCGTCCCGCCGACCTTCGACGCCGTCTGCCCCAGGGCCTCGGCCGCCTGCTCGACGTCGATGCACACGACCTTTGCGCCGTCGCGGGAGAACACCTCGGCGATCGTCGCGCCGATGCCACGGGCGGCGCCCGTGACGATCGCGACCTTGCCGTCCAACGGGCGGTCCCAGTCCGCAGGCGGGGCCGAATCGTCGGGGCCGATCCGGAACACCTGGCCGTCGACGTAGGCCGACTTGCCAGAGAGCAGGAACCGCATCGTCGACTCCAGACCTGTCGCGGCGGGCTTCGCCTCCGGCGACACGTACACCAGGTTCACGGTCGCGCCCCGGCGCATCTCCTTGGCCAGCGAGCGGGTGAACCCCTCGAGCGCGCGCTGCGCGATGCGCTCGTGCTCGCTGCCCGCCAGCTCGGGGGTGGTCCCGATGACGACGACGCGGCCGGATGCCCCGAGGTTGCGCAGCAGCGGGGTGAAGAACGTGTAGAGGCCCTTCAGCCCGGCCGGTTCGGTGATGCCGGTGGCGTCGTAGACGAGCCCGCCGAACGAGTCGGCCCAGCGACCGCCGAGATTGTCGGAGACGACGTCGTAGTCCTCGGCGAGCGCGGTGCGCAGCGGCTCGACGAGCCGGCCCTCACCGCCGATCAGCAACGTGCCCGACAGCGGCGGCTCGCCGGGCTTGTAGCGGCGCAGCGTCTCGGGCTGGGGGATGCCGAGTTGCTTGGCGAGGAACGACCCCGGCGCCGAGTGGACGATTTGCGAGTACAGATCGGAAGCCATGGGACGAACTTACTCCAGAGTAAGAAGGGTGGGTACTATGGGTGCATGCCTAGTGATACCCGCCGACGCGTCGCCATTCTCGGTGGCAACAGAATTCCTTTCGCCCGCTCCGATGGCGCGTACGCCAGTGCCTCCAACCAGGACATGTTCACCGCCGCGTTGGGCGGCCTGATCGAACGCTTCAACCTCGAGGGCGAGACCCTCGGCGCGGTCATCGGCGGGGCCGTGCTCAAGCACAGCCGCGACTTCAACCTGATCCGGGAATGCGTCCTCGGCAGTGCGCTGTCGTCGTACACGCCGGCGTTCGACATCCAGCAGGCGTGCGGCACCGGGTTGCAGGCGACCATCAGCGCAGCCGACGGCATCGCCTCGGGTCGCTACGAGGTGGCCGCGGCCGGCGGCGTGGATACCGCCTCGGATGCGCCGATCGCGCTTGGCGACGACCTTCGCCGCACCCTGCTCGGGTTGCGCCGCGCCAAGTCGAACGTCGACCGGCTCAAGCTCGTCGGCAAGCTGCCCGCCTCGCTTGGCATCCAGATCCCGGTCAACAGCGAGCCTCGCACCGGCATGTCGATGGGTGAGCACGCCGCCGTCACCGCCAAGGAGATGGGCATCAAGCGCGTCGACCAGGACGAGCTGGCCGCCGCGAGCCACCGCAACATGACCGCCGCCTACGACCGCGGTTTCTTCGACGACCTCGTCACGCCGTTCCTCGGCCTGTACCGCGACAACAACCTGCGGCCCGATTCGTCGGCCGAGAAGCTCGCCAAGCTCAAACCCGTCTTCGGGGTGCGCAACGGCGACGCGACCATGACGGCGGGCAACTCCACCCCGCTGACCGACGGCGCCTCCGTGGCGCTGCTCGCCAGCGAGAAGTGGGCCGAGCAGCACTCGATCGAGCCGATGGCGTACTTCGTCGACTCGCAGACCGCTGCGGTGGACTACGTCAACGGCCGCGACGGCCTGCTGATGGCAGGCACGTACGCGGTGCCGCCGCTGCTGGCCCGCAACGGGCTGACCCTGCAGGATTTCGACTACTACGAGATCCACGAGGCGTTCGCCTCCGTGGTGCTCGCCGTGCTGCAGGCCTGGGAGTCCGAGGAGTACTGCAAGGAGCGCCTCGGCCTGGACGCGGCCCTGGGGTCCATCGACCGGTCGAAGCTGAACGTCAACGGGTCCTCGATCGCGGCAGGCCATCCATTCGCCGCGACCGGTGGGCGCATCGTGGCCCAGTTGGCCAAGCAGCTCGCCGAAAAGAAGAAGGAGACCGGCAAGCCGGTGCGCGGCCTGATCTCCATCTGTGCAGCTGGCGGCCAGGGTGTGACCGCGATCCTCGAGGCCTGAGGGCAGCCGGAAACCGCCGAAAAAATTAATTCCGGCGGTTGTAACACCGTCCGAAACGGCGCCGATACATGGGATAGCTCCGTACTGCCGTCTGACCCCCCGACCCGACGGCAGTACGGGGCACTTAACGTTTCGGGCCCGTGCTTCGATGGTGGGATGCAGACCAGCGTCGCACTCACCGGATTTCTCGATGACGGACGTTCTCCGCTCGACGCAACCCTGGACAAGCTGAGGTCGCTGCGTGACGAGGGCTTCCGCAGGGTGTGGATGGCGCAGCTGCCCTACGACCCCGATCTGCTGACGATCCTGGCCGTCGCGTTCCACGAGATCGACACCATCGAGGTGGCCTCGGGTGTGATCCCGATCCAGGTCCAGCACCCCACGCAATTGGCCCAGCGCGCGCTGACGCTGAACACCATCGCGGGCGGGCGCTTCACCCTGGGGATCGGGTTGAGCCACCGCATGGTGACCGAAGGAGTGTGGGGCATCTCGTACGACAAGCCGGTGCGGCAGATGCGCGAGTACCTCGACGCGCTGCAGCCGCTGCTGAACGGCGAGCCCGCGGACACGTCCGGCGAATTCTGGACGACCCGCGGCTCGTTGAAGGTGCCCGGCGCGCCGCGGCCGGACGTCTACCTCGCGGCGCTCGGACCTCAGATGCTGCGCCTGGCCGGTCGGCGCAGCGCCGGGACGATGACGTGGATGACGGGACCTCAGACGCTGGCCAACCACGTCGTCCCGACCTTGCGCGAGGCCGCCGCGGAGGCGGGCCGCGACGAGGGCTCGGTGCGCGTCGTGGCCTCACTGCCGATCAGCGTCACCGACGACGTCGACGCGGCCAGGGCCAAGGCCGCCGAAGAGTTCGCGATCTACGGCCAACTGCCGTCGTATCGGGCCATGCTCGACCGCGAGGGCTTCGCCGGTCCGGCGGACGCGGCGATCATCGGCGACGAGGAAACGGTTTCGCAGCGGCTCGACGAACTGGGCGCTTCGGGTGTCGACGAGTTCGTCGCCAGCGTCTTCGACGCCGACCCCGAGGCCCGTGCGCGCACCCGCGCGCTGCTGCGTTCCAAGGACGCCTGACCGCCCAAAATTCACCCTGGTGTGATCCGCGTCACCGGCGTACGATCGGTCGCACGACGGGTTCGGGAGTGACAATTCCGAAGAGTCGGCAAGGGTTGAAAGCCGACCGCGCGAGACTGATGTGACGCACCTGGTGTCCTCCCGAACCCGCCCTTTTGTGTGAGGGTACGGCTGGCAACACCGCCGATTCACCGGCCAGCACGATGGCTTCCGAT
>NZ_LZJE01000229.1:0-34728 GCF_001666865.1 Mycobacterium sp. E136 | reverse complement strand
TCAGCGGAGCTTGCGCTGCTGGCGCTTTGCCTGCTTGCGAGCCTGCTTGCGTGCGGTCTCGGCCTGTTTGCGAGCGGTGTCGGCCTGTTTGCGAGCGGTCTCGGCCAACTCCGCGGCACGGCCGCGCGCCGTCTCGGCCAACTCGGGAGCACGGTCGCGCGCGACATCGGCCCACTCCGAACCCCGTTCGCGCGCGACGTCGGCGAACACCGCTCCGCGTTTGCGCGCCACCTCGGCGAGTTCGGGTCCGCGTTCGCGGGCGACGTCAACGAGTTCCGCGCTGCGCTTGCGCGCCAGCTCGGCGAATTCGGGCGCGCGTTCGCGGGCGACGTCGGCGAATTCGGCGCCGCGTTCGAGTGCGACGTTGGCCAGCTCGCGGCCCCGCTCGGCGCCCACATGCAGGCCATGGCCCACCTTGTCGGCGAACTCACTGTCGGAGAGCGCGCCGCCCGCGGCCGCGCCGACCGGCAGCGCCGCCGTGACCGCTTCAGAGACCTTGTGCGCCGCGCGCCGGCCACGCCAACCGAGCGAAGGTTTGCCCTCGGTATCGACCGCCGCGATGATCAGCCCACCTATGAGGCTCACGTCGGTGATGAATGCACGCCGCTCGTCGGCCTTGCGCTGGGGATCTGTCTCACTCCAGAACGTATGTCCGCCAAGGCTCCCCGGCACCACGCTCAGCGCGAGTGCCGCGGAGGCGAGCCGTGGGAGTTTGCCGGTCGCGAGCAGCAGACCACCGCCGATCTGGACGGCGGCCGTCGCGCGGGCGACGGTTTCGGCGTTTGTCGGAACGTTCGTCCCGACCGGATCGGGCAGCTTGCTGAGCCCCTCGAGGGTCGGGCGTGCGGCGTCGGCCGCCGGTTTCGGGCTGCGAAGGGCCTCCACACCTCTGGCGATGAAGGCTGCTGAGAGCATCGGGCGCGCGATACGGCGAATCAACATGGCTCGGGAGTTCCCAGGCGTATCGGGACGCAAACGTCAATTGGACGCGTCGCGAGGAGTCCGGTGCCGCAGCGGCATGATGTACCAGAACCCGACGAGCGCGATCAGCACGACGCTGCAGGCGATCCACGCCGCCGTCCGGTCGGCGACGGCGTCGAAGATGATCGTCGCGACGCCGGAGAGCGCGACGCCGAGCAGCAGCGTGCCCGTGATCGCGAAGGCGTGCGCGGTTGCCACCAACGTCTCCATGCGGTGCCGCCGGAACAGCAGCCGGTGCATGCTGACCGGAGCGATCAGCAATATCGTCGCGCCTATGGAGCAGGCCACCGTCACGAGATAGACCGTGCGCATGACCTCGTCCAGCTCGGAGAAGTGATCGCTGAACGGCAGGATCAGCAGAAAACCGGTGAGCAGCTGTACACCCGTCTGCGCGACCCGAAGTTCCTGCAACAGGCTTGACCAATTGCGGTCCAGCCGTTGGGCTTCCGTCTCGTGGCGCCGGTAGCCCTCCGGACCGTCGGGATCGGGTCGCTCGAAGTCCACATCTGATTCTGGCAGCCGCTCGGTTGGCCGGTCGACCGAATGACGGTTTCCGGCCGACCGGCTGATGGCAGTCGGCGCCGGAGTAGGTTGGCGAGGGTGGCGCTCGTCGCGGGAATAGATTCATCGACTCAGTCCTGCAAGGTGCTCATCTGTGATGCCGACACCGGGACGGTGGTCCGCTCGGGCTCGGCTCCGCACCCCGACGGCACCGAGGTCGATCCCGGGCACTGGTGGTCGGCGCTGCAGGCCGCGGTCTCGGCGGCGGGGGGTCTTGACGACGTGGCGGCGATCTCGGTGGGGGCGCAGCAGCATGGCATGGTCTGCCTTGCCGAAAACGGTCGCGTGGTACGAGATGCATTGCTGTGGAACGACGTTCGCTCGAGCAGCGCCGCCGCCGACCTGATCGACGAGCTGGGCGGTCCGCAGGAATGGGCCGCGCGGGTGGGCGTGGTGCCGGTCGCGGCGATCACCGCCGCGAAGGTGCGCTGGCTGGCTGATCACGAACCCGAGCACGCCGATGCGACCGCGGCGGTGTGCCTTCCGCACGACTGGCTGACCTGGCGGCTGAGCGGCTCCACGGATCTCGGCGATCTGCGCACCGATCGCAGCGATGCCAGCGGAACGGGGTACTTCTCCGCCGCCACCGGTCGCTACGACATCGATCTTCTCGAGATGGCCATGCGGGGCAAGCGGCCCCTCGTTCCGCCGGTGCTCGAACCGGCCGCGAGCGCCGGCCGTTCGGCCTCCGGTGCGGTATTGGGGCCGGGGGCCGGCGACAACGCCGCGGCGGCGCTCGGGCTCTGCGCCGACGAGGGCGACTGCGTGGTGTCACTGGGCACATCGGGGGTGGTCAGCGCCGTCGGGGCGGTCGCGCCCCGCGATCCGGAGGGCATCGTCGCCGGTTTCGCCGATGCCACCGGTCGTCAGTTGCCCTTGGTGTGCACTCTCAACGGCGCCCCCGTGCTCGCCGCCGTGGCCCGGATGTTGGGCGTGGAATTCGGCGAACTGGACCGGCTGGCACTGTCGGCGCCGCCGGGAGCGGAGGGTCTCACCCTGGTGCCGTATCTGGAGGGGGAGCGGTCGCCCAACCTACCCGCGGCCGCCGGAGCCCTACACGGTGTGACGACACGAAACCTACTGCCCGCAAACGTCGCTCGGGCCGCCGTGGAAGGCCTGTGGTGTTCGATGGCCTATTGCATCGAAAAGATCAGGGCGCACGGTGTCGACGTGCGACGCGTCATGCTGACGGGCGGGGGAGCGCGCTCGGAGGCGGTTCGACGGATCGCACCGGCGATCCTTTCAACGGCGGTGCAGGTACCCGAACCCGCCGAATACGTTGCGCTCGGTGCGGCCCGTCAGGCCGCGTGGACGCTGGGCCACTCGGACGCGCCGCCGACGTGGGCGCTGGGCGAGACCGCGACCTACCGTGCGGATCCCACTCCGTCGGTGTTCGACCAGTATCGGGCGGCGCAGCCGCTTACCCTGGGGCAGTGAACTTTTCGTGGGAACGATTGGCAGAGGGCGTGTTTCGCACCCGGTTGCCGTTCCTCGACGTCACGGTGGGGCTGGTCGCCGGACGTAGCGGCTGCCTGCTGATCGACACGGGCAGCACGTTGGCCGAGGGGCGGGCCATCGGCGCCGACGTCGCCGAGATCGCCGCCCAACCGGTGTGCCATGTGCTTCTAACCCACGACCACTTCGACCACGTCCTGGGCTTTCCCGCCTTCGACGGTGCGCAGGTCTACTGCGCGCCACCGGTAGCCGACACCGTGATCTCCGGCAAGGAGCGCCTGCGCGCCGACGCGATGCGGCACGGGGCCGAGGCCGCCGAAGTGGACGCGGCAATCGGCGCATTGCGCGAACCGGACTGCAAGCTCTGGGAAGCCGCTGTCGACGTCGGTGGGCGGACGGTGGTGACCAGCCATCCCGGCCGCGGCCACACCGACCACGATCTGATCGCGGTGGTGGAGGCGGACGTGACGGTCGTGTTCTGCGGCGACCTCGTCGAGGAATCGGGCGAGCCGTCCATCGACCTCGACTCCGACCTCGACGCGTGGCCGGCGACGCTCGATCGGGTGCTGGCCGCAGGAGGCGGTGACGCGGTCTACGTGCCCGGTCACGGGTCCGCGGTCGACGCCGACTTCGTCCGTCGGCAGCGCCGATGGCTCACCGCCCAAAAGTGACGAATTTCAACACACCGGTGTGACCTAATTCATTGTCGAATGCCTCGACGGGCGGGCACGCTGGCCGTTCCTATCGAAAAATTCCCAAAAGGTGCTTCCACTCAATGCCTGATTTCGAGTTCGCGTACGACCTCACGCTCGACGAGGGACGGCGCCGCGCCGCCGTCCTCGAAGCGATCGGCGACGATTGGGATCCGATCGCCGCGCTGGAGCAGGAGCGGTTGGCCTACGACATGCTCTACAGCGACCTGGACGACGACCAGCAGCGGATCTACGACGACCTCGTGCGCGCCGGTGTCCTGCCCGATCGGACGGTGACCCGTGCTGCCGATTGATCCCACCGCCGACCGCGCACGGCGGGCCTGGCTGGCCTGCCCCGGCTGCGACCACGGCGCCGGCTGCGGCGAGTGCGCCAACCAGCGCAACTGCGCCGACCACTGGCAGTACCTGCTGAGCAACCGGGCCACGGTCGTCCATCTGCAATGCCCGACCTGTGGGCATCTGTGGTCGACCGATACGCGTCACCGCAAGCGCCGCGGGGCCGCCTGACGCTCGACCCGCCCCCGAGCGCTCAGGGGTTTCGGGGGTGAATGAAGACACCGTCGGCTTCGACGGTGACGCCGTCGGCGTCGGCGATATGGCCGACCGCGAACGTCTTCGCGCCGTCCACCCGTTCGACCCAGGCCTCCGCGCGCAGCGGGTGATCAAGCCGGGTCCCGCGCCGGTACCGCGTGGTCAACGTTCCCGTGACGGCGGGTTTGCCCGGTTTGTGCGCCGTCGCGCCGAGCACGTGGTCGAGCAGCATCGCGCAGACTCCGCCGTGGACGTGCCCCGGCGGGCCCTCGAACGCGGCGCCGAGCGTGAATTCGGTCCACACTCTGCCATCGGGATCGTGATGCACCACCAGCGGTGGGGCGGCCGGATTGCGCACTCCGATGACGACATTTCCCCACACCATCGCCTCGCCATCGCGTGTGTGTTCCAGTCCGAATGAGCCGTCGCGCAGCGATTCACTGAGTTCGTCACTGGCGCAATCGATTCTGTCCTTCACGGCCGCGACCGTCGCAGCGTCCGCGCGGGTGCGGATGGTGACATCGATCAGTCGGCGCACCGACTGCGCCAGGGGCTCGTACACCGCACGCAGGTCGTCGAGTTCGGAACCGGCCATGGGCTTCAGCGTGCGCACGCCTGGGCGACTCCGCAAGGCGGCGTCCCAGCCAGTGGTGCGTTGGAGGTGCGGTGTGCTCCTGCGTTGTTAGGCTAGGCAAATGGCGAAAAGCACGTCCGACGCGAAGCCGAATCTGGCCGCGACCAGTTGGGCGCTGCTGGGCATGCTGACCTACGAACACGAACTGTCGGGCTACGACATCCGAAAGTGGATCGAATGGAGCATGCGGTTCTTCTACGGAAGCCCCGCCTACAGCCAGATTTATTCGGAGCTGAAGAAGCTCGAGAAGTTGGGACTGCTGTCCTCACGCGTCGAGAACACCGGCCGGACCCGCAACCGTCGCCTGTACAAAATCACCCCGGCGGGTCTCGACGCGGTGCGGCGATGGGCCAATGAGGCACCCGTCGATCCTCCGGTGCTCAAGCACAACCCGTTGCTGCGCGTGACGTTCGGACATCTGACCGAACCGGAGCGCCTCAAGGAGATCCTGCAGGAGCACATCGCCTACGCCGACGACATGCAGCGCCAAGCCGCGAAGGACGCCAAGTGGGCGGGTGTGGACCCGTCGTGGGCCTACGCGAAGGTCGCATTGCAGTGGGCCGAGCGGTATTACGCCGCAGAACGCGAGCTCGCCATGAAGATGCTCAAGGAACTCGACGAGGCCGAGGCCTCCTTCGCGGATGCGGGTATCGAACGCGGCACGCAAATTCCTTGGCCCGCACCGGAATACTGGTACGAAATCGAGAAGAAGGCCGAAGCCGAGGACTGATCCGTCACCCGCCTGCGGCGTCTGCGGCGGCGATGTAGCCGTACACCAGACCCTGCGCGATCGTCGCGCCCGCTCCGGGATAGGTGGTGCCGAACGCATTGGCCGCCGTGTTGCCGATCGCGTACAACCCGTCGATGGCGCGACCGTCTTCCCGCACCACGCGGGCGTGGTCGTCGACGCGCAGGCCGCCGCACGTGCCCAGGTCGCTGAGCACCATCTTGACGGCGTAGAACGGCCCCCGAGTCAACGGACGCAGGTTCGGGTTCGGCGTGACGGTCGGGTCGCCGTAGTAGCGGTCGTAGGCGCTGGCCCCGCGCAGGAAGTCGGGATCGACTCCGGCGGCGGCGTTTTCGTTGAAACGCTCGACGGTCGCGGTCAACGTCGACGCGTCGAGGCCGATCTTGGGGGCGAGTCCGGCGATGGAGTCGGCGCGGTGTGCGATGCCGGCGTCATACCACCTCTGGGGTATCGCCATGCGCGGGAACAGTTCGGCGGCGAAGACGTAGCTGTTGCGATAGCCCTGGTCGAAGACGATCCACATGGATTCGACCGGATTCCCGGCGCGTTCACGCTCGAGCAGACGCTGTCCGAACGTCATGTAGTCCGTCGCCTCGTTGACGAACCGGCTTCCGGTCTGGTCGACGATGAGCGACCCGGGAAGTGACCGCTCCGCCAGCATGACCTTCGGGTCCGCGCCCGGCAGCGCCGCGACGGCGGGAAACCACCACGCCTGGTCCATCAGATCGGTTGCGGCGCCGGCGTCTTGGGCGATTCGGATCGCGTCGCCGGTGTTGGTCTCCGCGCCGAGGCTGGCATGTTCGCCGAGGGATTCCGACTGGAACTTCCACCGCATGTCCATGTCGTGGTCGAAACCGCCTGCCGCGAGCACGACGCCGCGGCGCGCCGACACCGTGATGTCCGCGCCGTTGTGGTCGAGCACCACGCCGCTCACCCGGTCGCCGTCGGTGACGAGCCGACGCAGGGTGGTGTCGGTCCACACGGGGATGCCCGCGCGCAGCACACCGGCGAAGAGGCCGGCGGCCAGCGCCTGACCGCCGGCGACATACCGCCGCTTGAGGGCCAATCCGCCGATTCCTTGGCCGAGACGTTTGGCGATGACCGGCAGACCTTTGCGCGGCACCCGCGACATCAGGTTCATCCAGCGGTAGTCCGCGCCGGTGGTCGGTATCGGGACCTTGGCCTCCATCACGCCGGGCCGCAGACGCGTGCGGTACCGGCCGAGGATCACCGAATCGAGGGGACGACATTCGCACGTGCGACCCACGGCGGTGCCGCCGGGCGCCTCGGGGTGGTAGTCCGAGTACTCCTTGGCCCAGAAGAGCCGCATCGGCGTTGCCCGCCGCAGCAGCTCGATCGTCTCGCCGATGTTCGCCAGGAACGCATCCGACCGCTGCGCGGGTGCGGTCCCGTCCACCACCGCGTCGAGGTACGTCTTGGCCCGCGCCGCGGTGTCGGCGCCGCCGTCGCCCTTGATCACCGTGCTGGCCGGGAGCCACAGCGCGCCGCCCGAACGTGCGGTCGAACCGCCGACGTAGGCCGACTTCTCGACGATCAGCACCGAGAGGCCACGCTCGTGAGCGGCGAGGGCGGCGGCCATGCCGGTGCCGGACCCGATCACCACCAGATCGACGTCGGTGTCGGTCATCGGCAAGCCGTCGGGGATCGTCGCCCCGTGTGCGCTACTCACAACCGAACAAATTAGAGCTGTTCGACGCGGTGCGGAATCGATGTCCTGATGAGCGGAACAGAACCGTGAACACGCTCGCCGAGGGCTGCTACAACAGCGGTATGACGATGGACACCGATATCGAGGTCCGCCAGATCGAGGCGGAGGCCGCGCCGTCGCGGTTCGCTCGCGGATGGCACTGCCTGGGCCTGGTCAGAGATTTCGGTGACGGTAAACCGCACCAGGTGCACGCGTTCGGCAAGAAGCTCGTGGTGTTCCGCGCCGGTGACGGCCGCATCAACGTCCTGGACGCGTACTGCCGTCACATGGGCGGCGACCTGAGCCAGGGCGAGGTCAAGGGCGACGAGATCGCGTGCCCGTTCCACGACTGGCGCTGGGGCGGTGACGGGCGATGCAAGAAGGTGCCCTACAGCAAGCGTGTGCCCCGGTTGGCCCGCACCGCGACGTGGACGACCCTCGAACAGGACGGCATGTTGTTCGTCTGGAACGACGCGGAGGGCAACCCTCCGCCGCCCGAGGTCACCATTCCGCGCATCGAGGGTGCGACGAGCGATGAGTGGACCGACTGGCACTGGTACACGACGGTGGTCAACACCAACTGCCGCGAGATCATCGACAACGTCGTCGACATGGCGCACTTCTTCTACATTCACGGTTCGCTGCCGACGCATTTCAAGAACATCTTCGAAGGCCATGTCGCGACCCAGTACATGAACAGCGCGGGACGGCCCGACCTCGGTGAGCCCGGTCCGACCCAGATGCTCGGAACCACCTCGGTCGCATCGTATTTCGGGCCGTCGTTCATGATCGACGACCTCACCTACCACTACACCGACGTCGATCACAAGACGGTGCTGATCAACTGTCACTATCCGATCGACCAGAACTCCTTCGTGCTGCAGTACGGGATCATCGTCAAGAAGTCCGAGAACCTGCCCGAGGACCTCGCGATGCAGACGGCGATCGGTCTCGGCGACTTCGTGAAGATGGGTTTCGAGCAGGACGTCGCCATCTGGAAGAACAAGGCGCGCATCGACAATCCGCTCCTGTGCGAGGAGGACGGGCCCGTCTACCAACTGCGTCGTTGGTACGAGCAGTTCTACGTCGACGTCGCCGACGTGACGCCGGACATGGTGGACCGCTTCGAATACGAGATCGACACCACCCGGCCGCGCGAGGAATGGATGAAGATCGTCGAGGCCAATATCGCCGCACGGGACGCCGTCACGAGCGCGGGATGACCGTCCGCCAGGACAGCCGACTCGCCGACGCGCCGATGACCTCGGTGACGTGCCGGCTCTGCGCGGCAACCGTTTTGGTGCGCAAGAGCACCTGGCAGCAGACCAGCGTGCAGTGGGACGCCGAGTCCGCCGGAAAGTGCCACCAGCGCCGCGACGCCGAGGCCATCCACGCGCACGACGGTAGGCCGTTTCTGGTCTGCTTCGAACTGCGGGATTCGATCGAGGAGGCGGCGCGCCGCGGGGCGTTGCCGATCGTCGACGAGACAGCGTGATTTCGGTGCGCTATCGATCGCTGAGCGACCGATAGCGCACCGAAACCGCCGCTAGGTCAGCTGGAACTCCGACAGGGGAGCTTCTTTCGGGTACTCCGCCGGCCCGCCGAGGTCGTAGACCGCGTTCAGCGCCGCGATGAACTCCGGATCGTGCAGAGGCTCGCTCGGCACGTCGAGCTTGATGCCCTTGGAGTGCACATCGTCGACGAGCATGTCGATCGCCTTGTCGATGGTCAGATCGTCGCTGCCGTCCATGTTCTTCTTGAGCTCGTCGAAGTCGGTGAACACCTCCGCCGACCAGTGCACCAGGAACCGCAGTTCGTCGGTGTGGTGGCGGGCGATCACGTCGTCGCCGTTCTTGAGCAGCCAGAAGTCGCGGTCCGACGGATCCCCGGTGAACACCGTGTCGAACGCCAGCCCCGCCGGGGTCTGTTGATCGAGCGGCCCGTTGGCCTCGCCGCGGTGCACCATCATCTCGTTCTGCACGAGCACACCGCGGTTGTAGACCGGCGGCAGCAGGCGTTTCGGCGGCTTGAGAGGGCCCTCGGGCCAGTAGGTGAAGCCGCTGCCCTCGTCGAGCGAAAACCACGTGATGACCTGAGCCATCTTGATGAGGTAGTCGCGGAACAGCCCGGACTTGCCCATGACGCTGGTCAGCCAGGTGGGAGCGTTCTCGTGGCGCACGCCGCGGAAGCTGGGGGAGTCGAGGTGGCCGGGATCGCGGTTGGCGCAGGGGCCGTTGATGTTGAACAGCATCATCTCGGGCTTGGCGTACTCGGCGTTCCAGTAGCTCTTGGCGTACTCGACGAAGCGCTGGTTGTAGAAGCAGTCGTGCAACTCGGGGTAGAGCACCGTGCCGTAGTTGGCCAGATAACCGCGGAACGTCGCGGTCAGGAACAAGTCCAGCGAGGGGGTGAAGCCCTCGGGGAACAACCCGCTCATGGTGGCCATCAGTTCTTCGGCCGACGCGAAGTGCTGGGCGATGATCAACTTCCACGGACCCTGGGTGCGCACCACATCGAGGAGGCGCTCCCGCTGGTCGTCGGTATAGAGATTGTCGATCTCGCGGGGCGGTGAAGCGGGCCGCAGGACGTCGGACAACTCCATCCGCTGCTCTTGGGTGAGCATGTTCTCTCCTACTCTCGAGGTCGGCATCTCATGCCGGTCGCTTGGCCAATTCTGGTGTTGCGGCCCACAGGTGGCCGCGTGCCTGTCCGGTCATCGGGACATCTGTTTCCGCTCGATCAGAAGGGCAGCGGATGGGCGAACTTCGCGCGCAGCAGTGCGCCGATCTCGGCCACCGCCAGTCGCCCACGGGCCGTCGCCTCTGAACGCATCAGGAACCCGTGGTAGATGCCGGGGTAGCGGGTGACCGTCGTCTGTACTCCCGCGTCGCGCAACCGGTCCGCGTAGCGCTCGCCCCAGTCGCGGATCGGATCGGATTCGGCGGTCACGACGATGGCCTGCGGCAGGCCCGACAGATCTTGTGCCCGTGCGGGAATCGTGTAGGGGTGCTCCGGGCCGTCGGCCAGCTCGTGCATGTATTCGATGTCGACGACGCGGAGCATCGGCGCCTCGGGCATGGACCGGATCGACGGGACCTCGAGATCCTTGTCGACGCCCGGATACATCAGGATCTGCGCGAACAGGGCCGGCCCACCGCGGTCACGGGCGGCCAACGCGACGCCGGCCGCCAGTGTGCCCCCGGCGCTGTCGCCCGCCACCGCGACGCGGGTGCCGTCTATGCGGAGGTCGTCGGCGTGTTCGGCAACCCAACGGGTCGCGGCGTAGGCGTCGTCGAACTGGGCCGGGGGTGCCGCTTCGGGGGCCAGGTGGTAGTCGACGGACACCACAGTGGAGTGGGAGTGGTGGGCGATGTTGCGCGCCAACGGTTCGAACGAATGGTTCGAGCCCAGGACCATTCCGCCGCCGTGAAAGTAGACGACCGCGGGGGCGCCGCTGTCGGTCGACGGTCGGTAGATGCGCAGGGGGATCTCCCCGACGGGTCCCTCGATGTTCCGACCCTCGACATCGGCCATCTCCGGCATTTCGGGCAGCGGCGCGGACTCCAAAGCGTCACGCACCGCGTCGAGCCCGCGCTCCCGCATCGGCGCCACGTCCCCGAACTGCGCAACGCGCGCCGCGGCGTCGGGATCCAGTTGTGGAACCCCCTGTTTCGATTTCGTCAATGCCGTGTGGGGTCGAATCGCCGCTTGGCGCGCAGGGCCGGTGCCCGGCGCGACGCCAGGACTTGGGCGCGCTCCGCCATGGCGTTGCCGACGTACTCGGGTTGGGTGAGCAGATAGAACTCGCCGGCCGCGGCCTGTTCGAAGACCACCCGCGCCGCTTCGACCGGATCCATCGCCTCGGCCTTGATGTCGAGCATCGCGGTCCGCTGCGCCTCGGCGGCCCCGACGTCGCCGTCGTCGACGCCGCCGGCGGCCTCGAAGATGTTCGACTTCACGGCGCCGGGCAGCACAGCCTGCACGTGGACCCGGTCGGCGTGGCCGGCCAATTCGACCTCCAGTCGCAAGCATTCGGTCAGTGCCAGCACCGCATGCTTGCTCATGATGTAGGGCGCCTGCAGCGGCACGACGGCGACGCCGCCGATCGACGACAGGTTCCATACCCACGATGGGGAGTCCGCGGCGATCATGCGCGGCAGGAAGGCGCGGACGCCGTAGAACACGCCGCTGACATTGATGTCCACAAGCCGGTCCCAATTGGCGACGGGGGTGTCCCACAGGTATCCGAACTGCTCGACACCGGCGTTGTTGACCAGCAGCCGGACTGGGCCGATCTCCGAGTACACCTGTGTGGCAAGGTCTTCGAGCGCCTCGGGATCGCGCACATCGCACACCAGGTCCACCGAGCCCGCGAGCTCGTGGCGAAGCGCCGCGATCGCCGAGGCGTCGATGTCGACCAGTACGACGGTCATGCCCAGCGCGGCGGCATGGCGTGCCAGCCCCGCGCCTATCCCGTTTCCGGCGCCGGTGATGACCGCGACACCACCGCCGAACGTCGCGCGTGCGTCCACGCGTTACGAGGCGGTCGAGGCGGTGGCGGTCTTGGCGGCGTGCTCGGAGAACGTGACGGAGTCCTCGGCGTCGAGGATCACGGTCATCGATGTGAACACCAGGCCGTCGCCGGCGCGGCGGATGCCGACGTCGACCACACCGCTGGAGACGTCGAACGGGACGTTGTTCGTCACCTGGTTCACGTACAGGTAGAAGCGCGCGGTGGTGACGTCCCCGTCGACGCCGGTGCGGAAGACGTTGGTGGCGTGGTGGCGCAGCGGGTAGGGATTCTCGTTGCGGTGCTGGGTCAACCACGCCAAGGTCTCGTCCTTGCCGTGCAACTCGGCGGCCAGCAGCTCCTCGAACGGGCAGTTCCCGGAATCGGACCGGCTTAGGTATTCCATCTCCTCGCCGAGCCGGGCCCCGAGTTCGGCGAAGTGACCCTGGTCGTAGTGGTACCAGAAGGCGGCGATGAACTCCTGGACCTCGGACAGCGTGATCTCGTTGCTCATGGGTGCGAGTCAACCGTCGCCGACCGGGACGTGGCGCGGCGATGCCCGGTCAGTGGAACACCGCGCGGCCGGGCGGTCGGATCAGTCGACGATCAGGCTCCACACGTCGGCTCCGGCGGCCAGCGTCGCGTCGGTGACCCGTTCGTCCCAATAGCGCACCGACCCGAATTCGGACCGCCATGCGAGCGCGGCGCGGGTGAACTCGTGCAACCGGTGCTCGAGGGTGGTGCCGATCGCGCCGTGCACCTGGTGGGCGTTGCGCACCACGACCGACGTGGCATGACCGACGCAGGAGCGTGCCGCCGCGACGCGGAACGCGAGGCTGCCCGTCGACCAACCGTTCGTGACGGCCGTCGTCAGCGCACCCTCGGTGGCCGCCCGCGCCAGCGCCGCTTCGGCGGCGGAGTCGGCGATCAGGTGCTGGACGGCCTGGAAGCGGGACAGGGGCCGGCCGAACTGGATTCGCGACGCGGCGTGTTCGACCGACGACAGCACGATCCGGTCGAGCGCCGCGCACACCTGGATCGCCCGCACCAGCGCGGCTTTGTGCCACAGTTCGGCCACCAGATCGGAGGCCACCGGGACACCGTCGATCGCGGCGACGTCGGCCTCGACGGAGTCGCGGGGTTCGCCGATCGCGTTGCTGCCGGCTGTGATCGAAAGTGCGGCGGCGTCGATGTCGGCGACGCGATGGTCGTCGCCATCGCGCCAGACGACGACCACCCGGTCATTGGCCGCGGCCCAGGGGACACCGTCGGCGGTTCCGTCCTCGCCGAGCAGGCACACGGTGCGCACCGCGTCGTCGCCGCCCATTCCGTTCGCCTCGAGCAGCCAGCAGGCCAGTAGGTCGTGTTCGGCCAACGGTGTTCGCACCGCGTTGCGCGCGGCGGCCGCCAGCAGTTCGGCGGCCTCGAACCAGCCCGCCCCGCTGCCGCCCGACTCCTCGGCGCCGGTCAGTCGGACCAGGCCCAGGTCGTCGAGGCGCCGCCACAACTCCGTGTCCCGTTCGACCGTCTTCGCGGGCGGGTGGGCGTCGCGGTACTCGGCGAAGACCGCGTCCATCATCTCGACCAGTGCCGGATCGACGGTCATCGCAGCCCCAACCCTCGTGCGATCACGCCGCGCAACACCTCGTTGGTGCCGCCGCGCAGCGTGAAGCCGGGACGTTGATCCACGGCTCGCGAAACCAGTTCGGCAAGTTCGGGATTCGTGGTCGCGTCGGTCAGTGTGTCGGCGAAGTCGGCGATGTCGCCCTCGGTGGTGGTGCCGAGCACCTTGACCACCGCGGCGGGAACATCGGCGGGCTCGCGCCTCTCCAGTGCGCCCGCGACGGCGGTCGACATCTGGTGCAGTCCGGCGGTTCGGGCGATAAGGCGGCCGAGTCCGGTGTCCCGCGAAAGTTCCTGTGCGGCCATCTTTTCGCCGCACGTCCGCAACAGCACGAAGGTGGACAGGAACCGTTCAGGTCCGCTGCGCTCGAAGGCCAGTTCCGAGGTGACCTGGCGCCAGCCCGCACCGATCTCACCGAACACCATGTCGTCGGGGACGAAGGCGCCGTCGAGGATCACCTCGTTGAAGTGGTGTGCGCCGTTCATCGAGACGACGGGGCGGATGTGCACACCCGGTCCGCGCAGGTCGACGATGAACTGACTCAACCCGGCGTGGCGGTTGTCCGGATCGACCGGGGCCGTGCGGGCCAACGCGATGAACGCATGCGCGTAGTGCGCCCCCGACGTCCACACCTTCGTCCCCGACAGCGACCAACCGCCGTCCACCTGGACCGCCTTGGTGCGCACGCTCGCGAGATCGGAGCCCGAATCGGGTTCGCTCATGCCGATGCCGAAGAAGCATTCGCCGCGCACGATCCGCGGGAGGAACTCCTTCTTCTGCGTTTCCGTGCCGTACTTGAGCAACGACGGCACGATCTGCCGGTCGGCGATCCAGTGCGCCGCGACAGGTGCGCCCGCGGCGAGCAACTCCTCGGTCACCGCGAACCGTTCGACGAAGGAGCGTCCGTGTCCGCCGTACTCGACCGGCACGGTCATCCCGAGATAGCCCTGGGCGGCAAGCGCTTTGGTGAAGCCCTCGTCCCATCCCGTCAGCCACGCGTCGACCGACGGCGTGAACGCACCCGCGGCGCGCTGCTCGGCGAGGAACTCACGTACCTCGGCTCGCAGGGCCGCGGTCGCGGCGGCGTCGACGGCGGCCGGGGGCACCAGGCGGGGGAGCGTCACGGGGTGGTCCGCCATCGGCTGATGCGCTGCTCGTGCTCCCGGTCGCGGTGGGCAAGAGGCTGCATGGCCGCGGCCATAGCCAGCGTGGAGTCCAGCGAGCCGGCCCGCGATTCCTGCAGCAGACGTTTGGCCATCCGCAGCGCGTGAGCGGGGTTCTTCGTGATCCGCTCGGCCAACGCGAGCGCCTCCGTGAGCAGGTCGTCGTGCGGCACGACGCGGGTGACCATGCCCCACTCCAGGGCGGTGGCCGCATCGATGCGGTCGCCGGTGAACGTCATCTCGGCGGCGCGCTCGTAGCCGATCGCCCTGGGCAGGAACCAGGTGCCGCCGTCGCCCGGGATGATGCCGATCTGTACGAAGCTCTCGGCGAACGACGCCCGTTCGGAGGCCACGCGGATGTCGCACATCATGGCGAGGTCGCAGCCCGCTCCCACGGCGGGACCGTTGACCGCGGCGATCAGCGGGACCTCGAGGCGGCCGAGTGCGCGGGGGATGCGCTGGATCCCGTCGACGTACGCACGCCGCTGATCGAGTGCGTCGAGGCCGAACATCCCGGTGCGGTCGGCCATCTCCTTGACGTTGCCGCCCGCGGAGAAGATCTTGCCCGCGCCCGTCAGGATCACCGCGCGCACGTCGAGGTCCGCGTTGGCGGCGTCGACGGCGGTCTCGAACGCCGAGATGAAGCCCTTGTCGGTGATCGCGTTGCCGACGTCGGGCAGGTCGATGGTCCACGTCTGCGTCGCACCGTGAGCGGCGATGTTCAGCGGTGTGCTCATGACGGCAACTGTAGGGACTTGGTCTGCAGGAATTCCTCGAACCCCGCGCGGCCGAGTTCCCGGCCGACACCGGACTTCTTGTAGCCGCCGAACGGCGCGACGGGGTTGTACATGCCGCCGTTGACGTCGAGCTGCCCGGTCTGCACGCGCTTCGCGAAGGATATGGCGGTGTCGAGGTCGGGACCCCACACTGCGCCCGCGAGCCCGTAGGGCGTGCCGTTGGCGATGCGCAGGGCGTCGTCTTGGTCCCGGAACGGGATCACCGCGAGCACCGGCCCGAACACTTCCTCCTGACCGAGCTCGGAGTCGGGGTCGACGTCGGCGAACACGGTCGGGGCGACGTAGTAGCCGGTGTCGCGGACCGATTCGGATCCGCCGGTGAGCAGGCGGGCGCCGTCGCGGCGCGCGCGGTCGATGAACCCGCGCACGGACTCGAACTGCGCGGCCGACGCCAGGGGGCCGATCCGGATGCCGGGGTCGGACGGGTCGCCCACGGTGTACTTGGCGGCGGCGGACTCGATCAGTTCGAGGGCCTCGTCGTAGCGCGAGCGCGGCACCAGCATCCGGGTCCACGCCATGCAGGTCTGCCCGCCGTTCAGGAACGCGTTGCCCACGCCGACCTTCACCGCGGTGGTGAGGTCGCCGCCGTCGAGGATGACGTTCGCGGACTTGCCGCCGAGTTCGAGGGCGACCTTCTTCACCGAGCCGGCGGCGAGCTCGGCGACCCGGCGGCCGACGGCGGTCGAGCCGGTGAACGACACCACGTCGACGTCGGGATGCGACGCGATGCGCTCGCCCACCACGGATCCGCGCCCCGACACCAGGTTCACCACACCGTCGGGAAGTCCGGCCTCCTCGACCGCTTCGATGAACTCGAACACCGACAGCGGCGCCTCGTTGCTCGGCTTGAGGACGACGGTGCAGCCGGCGGCGATGGCGGGCAGCACCTTGGCCACCACCTGATAGAGCGGATAGTTCCACGGGGTGATGGCGCCGACGACGCCGTACGGCTCGCGCAGCACCAACGAGTTGCCCACGCGCTCTTCGAATTCGAAGGACTCGAGGACGTCGGCGAAACCGCGTGCCACCGCCAGTGGCACCTTGGTCTGAACCCCCTGCGCCACACGCAGCGGCGCGCCCATCTCCCGGCTGATGGTCTCGGCGATGTCGGGCAGTCGCTTCTCCATCGCGGCGATCACCCGGGCCAGCCGGTCACTGCGCTCGGCGCGGGTGATCAACGGATCGAGGGCTCGGCGGGCGGCGGCCACGGCCGCGTCCACGTCGGCGACCGTTCCGCTGGGCACACAGCCGATCACCTTCTCGGTGGCGGGGTCGACGACGTCGATCACGTCGGCCGCCGACGGTGTCATCCACTGCCCGTCGATGAACAGCGTCTTGCGGGTGTAGTCGTGCATGGGTCTCCTTGGGATCAGGGAACGATGCTGGCGCGGACGTCGCGCTTGTGCTCGGCGGCGGCGAACGCCTCGTTGATGTCGTCGAGCGGATACTGCGCGGCAGCCAGCCGGTGCAGGGGGAGGGCATCCTGGTGCTGTTCGAGGAAGGTCAGCGCCCGCGACAGCACCGGCGGTTCGTACAGCGAGACCCCGACCATCGTCTTGTTGGCGAAAACGAAACGTGACGGGTCGAATTCGAAGGTCTTGCCGATGTTGATGTTTCCGATCTCGACGTAACGGCCGAACTGGCCCAGCATCTTGAGGCCCTCGTCGATGGCGGACGGGTGGCCTACGACCTCGACCACGACGTCGGCGCCGTAACCGTCGGTCAGGTCGCGGATGATCTTCGCGCGGTCCTTCGCCGTGGCGGCCGCGTTGATGTCGATCACCGCGTCGGCGCCGAACGCGGTTGCCAGCTCGAGCCGTTCGGACACCCCGTCGATGGCGATGACCCGACCGGCGCCGCGGGCCTTGGCGACCGCGATCGCATACAGTCCCAGCGCGCCGGCGCCCTGCACGACGACGGTCTCGCCGAGTTGCTGGTCTACGCGCTCGAGGCCGTACATCACCTGGGACAGCGCACAGTTGGCACC
The DNA here is from genome assembly GCF_001666865.1 of Mycobacterium sp. E136. Taxonomy (NCBI): domain Bacteria; kingdom Bacillati; phylum Actinomycetota; class Actinomycetes; order Mycobacteriales; family Mycobacteriaceae; genus Mycobacterium; species Mycobacterium sp. E136. The sequence goes on along the minus strand of NZ_LZJE01000229.1, from coordinate 17,316 downwards.
CGACGCGATGTCGTCGCTGACCCGGTCGGGCACGGTGTACACGACCGCCCCGGCCGGCAGCAGGAAGTAGTCGGCGTAGCCGCCGACGAAGTAGGGCGGCGCGTCGGCGCGTCCGAGCATGGCCATCGCGAGGTTCAGGCACGCGTTGCGCCTGCCCGCCAGGCAGTTTCGGCACCGGTGGCAGGAAAAGAAGTAGGGGAACACCACCCGGCTGCCCTTCACCAGCGGTGCGCCGTTCGAGTCCGCCGTGACCCCGTCACCGAGTTCGGATACCGCGCCGACCATTTCGTGACCGAGCACCGTCGGAAGTTGTCCCCCCAGGCCGCGGGTGGCGAAGGTGCCGTGCCACGCGTGCAGGTCCGATCCGCAGATGTTGGTCCTGGTGATCTTGATCAGGATCTCGCCGGGACCGACCTCGGCCAGGTTCACGGTCTCGATCTCGAACGGCTTTCCGGGCGCGTCGAAGCGCGCGATACGTCCTGTGAACAACAGACAGTTCCCTTCGGTGGCTCAGCGGCTCAGCGGTTCGGCCGCGAAGCGTTCGCGCAGTTGACGTTTCAGCAGCTTGCCGCTCGGGTTCTTCGGCAGTGCGTCGACGAAGTGGATGTGCTTGGGGGTCTTGAACCCGGCCAGATGCTGCCGGCAATGCGCGATCAGGTCATCCTCGGTCAGGTTGGCGCCCTCGCGGGACACCACCGCGGCGACCACGGTCTCGACCCACGTCGGATGGGGAAGGCCGAAGACCGCGACCTCCTGAACCCCGTTGTGCCGGTATAGGACTTCCTCGACCTCGCGGCTGGCGACATTCTCGCCACCCGTCTTGATCATGTCCTTCTTGCGGTCGACCACGTGCAGCAGGCCGTGTTCGTCGTAGTAGCCGAGGTCGCCGGAGTGGAACCAACCGCCGCGGAACGCCTCCGCGGTCTTGGCGGGGTCGTCGAGATAGCCGAGCATCAGATGGGGGCTGCGGTGGGCGATCTCACCCACCACACCGGGTGCGACCGGGGCGTCGTCCTCGTCGAGGATCGTCGTCTCGACGTTGAGCACCGGCCGTCCCGCCGAACCGGCGTGGGTGTCCTGCTCGTCGGGCCCGAGCGCGGACGCCAGCGGCGCCAACTCGGTCTGGCCGTAGAAGTTCCACAACCTCAGGTTCGGCAGGCGGTCGCGGATCTCGGCGAGGATCTCGATCGGCATCGCCGAAGCTCCGTAGTATCCCTTGCGCAGGCTGGACAGATCGACCTCGTCGAACACCGGGCACCGCAACAGGCTGATCCAGACCGTCGGAGGGGCGAAGTAGTTGGTCACCCCGTAGCGGGCGATCGTGCGCAGCACCGTTTCGGGATCGGGCCCGGGCAGGATGATGCTGGTCGCGCCGAGATAGATGTCGGTGGCCAGGAAGTTGTCCAGCTGCGCGCAGTGATACAGCGGCAGCGAATGGATTTCGACGTCGTCGCCGGCCATCGAACCGGCGACGATGGTGCTGACGTACTGCCACATCAGGCTGCGGCTCGTGTGCATCGCGCCCTTGGGCCGCGACTCCGTGCCGCTGGTGTACATCAACCGCAGCAGCTGGTCGTCGTCGATGCGGGGATTCGGCGCGGGGGTCGTGGTGGACAGCCACTGCGCGAAGTCGTCCCAGCCCGGCGGAACGCTCTGTCCGGGCCGGACGATCGCGGCCCTGGTGCGAACCGCTCCGTCGATGCGCATGGCGTCCTGCGCGACGCCTGTCAGCTCGGCTTCGACGATGAAGCCCTCTGCCTTGCTGTGGCCGAGGATGTAGGCGACCTCCTCGGCCGTCAGCATGAAGTTGACCGGCACCAACACCACCGCGGCGCGGGCGGTGGCGAAGGCGAGCACCGCATACTGCCAACAGTTGCGCGCCAGCAGCGCCACCCGGTCACCGGGACGGAAGCCGTTGTCCTGCAACGCCGCCGCGACCCGGTCCACGAGCTGGTCGAACTCGGCGAACGTCAACACCGTGTCGCCATCGATGATCGCGGTCTTGTCGGGTTGCCTGCGGGCCGAGCGGCGTGGGATGTCGCCCAGAGTGTGGCTGCGTGCCTGCTCGACCACCGCATCCAGATCCATGGCGGGCAGCGTAAGCATGTCTGGCGTGGGGCGAGGGACCGATGTCCCGCTCAGTAGGCAGGGCACTGCCCGGTCGGCCGTGCTGCGCCGATACTTGTGTCCGTGACTGCTGACGCTCGAGCAATACCGTCGCCGCACGCCGCGGACGTCGACCGCGATGAACTGAGGGCGAACCTCGCTCAGGCGGACCCCGGCGTCCTGGTCGCGGTGCTGGCGCAGCTGACGGGTGACCCGTCGGTGCTCGACCGGTTCGGGCCCAAGATCGCGCACATCCCCGATCCGCCCGAGCGCGCCGGCGTCACCGACGCCGACACCATGGCGGTGCTTGTCGAGGCGGTCGTCTCGGCGCTGTCCTCGCCGCGGGCCGAAGGGGCGATGGCCGCCGACGACATCGATCTGTTCACCCGCGCGCTGCCGGTGGCGCTCGGCTCCGACGTCGACGACGAGTTCGTTCCGCTCCTGCTCGAGCAGGGCGGTTTTCACCTCTCCCAGCCAACGTTGCCGCGCACCGTGCCGATCCCGCCGACGACGAATGTCGCGATCGTCGGCGCGGGCATCGCGGGCATCATCACCGCGCTGGCCGCAGCCGACGCCGGGGTGCGGTATCAGATCTTCGACCGCAACGACGAGGTCGGCGGCACCTGGTTGACGACGAAGTATCCCGGTATCGGTGTCGACACGCCGTCGGCGTACTACTCGCTGTCGCGGGAGGTCAACCCCGACTGGTCGAGCTACTACCCACAGGGCGCGGAATACCAGAACTACCTGGTGTCGCTCGCCGACAGGCACGGACTGCGTGAGCACACCCGCTTCGGCACCGAGGTCGAGGCGCTGTGGTGGGACGAGGCGCGAAACCAGTGGCAGATTCACGCGGTCGACCGCGACGGGAACCGCGACGTCAGCTACGCCCGAGTGGTCGTCACAGCCGCCGGCTATCTCAACCGGCCACGGTTTCCCGATGTTGCCGGCCGAGAATCGTTCGAGGGCACCAGTATTCACTCGGCGCTGTGGGATCCGTCGCTGGACCTCACCGGTAAGCGGGTCGCCGTCATCGGCGCGGGATGCACGGCCGTACAGATCGTCGACGCGTGTGTGGACGAGGTCGAACACCTGACCGTGTTCCAGCGGCAACCACACTGGGTGGCTCCGCGAAAGCGGTTGTCCGACGATGTCCCCGAATTCCGACGGTTCCTCGGACGGCACGTGCCGTATTACGCGAACTGGCACCGGCTGAAGTCCTATTGGGCGACGGCCGACAACAACTATCCGGTCATCCTGCGCGACCCCGAGTGGGCGAAGGACCATTTGTCGATCTCGCAAGCCAACGACGTCCTGCTGCAAATGTGCTTGGAGTACATCAACGAGACGTTCGGCGAGGGATCGGAATTGGCGAAGAAGGTCACCCCCGACTTCGCGCCGTACGGTAAGCGCATCATTCGCGACCCGGGCGGCTACTACGCAGCGCTGACGCGGGAGCACGTCGACGTGGAGGCGAGCGAACCGGCCGCCGTCAACGCCGCAGGCATCGTTACAGAAGACGGGCGGCAGATCGATCTCGACGTGATCATCTACGCCACCGGCTATCACCTCGACTTCCTGTCCACGGTCGACATCCGCGGTCGCGACGGCAGGACACTGCGCGAGGAGTGGGGCGACAGTCCCCGCGCGTACCGCGGCGGCACGGTGCCGGGCTTCCCGAACCTGTTCATCACCTCGGCGCCCAACTACAGCCCGGGCCACGGTGCGGGCGCCAACTTCTCCATGGAGGTGCTCGCGCACTACATCGTTGAGTGTCTGCAACTGCTCGCGCTGCGCGATGCCGACACCATCGAGGTGACGCGGGAGGCCTACGACGATTACGTCGCGCAGATCGACGAGGCGATGTCGCGGACGGTGTGGTGCCACACCCCGAACGCGCACACCTACTACCGTTCGGCATCCGGTCGCGTGGTCGTCGCGACGCCGTACCGCCTGGTCGACATCTGGCAACAGCATCGCGCGCCCGTCGAAGAACACTTCGTGATCCGATGACCGGCCTGCTCGCAGGCAAGACGGCGCTGGTCACCGGCAGTAGCCGAGGCATCGGACGCGCTGTGGCGCAACGCCTTTCCGCCGAGGGCGCGACTGTGGTGGTCACCGCGCGATCGTTCGAGCCGTCGGCGTCGATACGCGGCGGTGCGGCGACGGCCCTGCCGGGGACGATCGCCGAGACCGTCGAGTTGATCGAGGGGGCGGGCGGCACCGCGATCGGCATCGCCGCCGACCTCGAAGACCCCGACCAACGGGGCGGGTTGGTCGACGAGGTCGTCGAACGCGCGGGTGGGCTGGACATTCTCGTCAACAACGCGGGTTTCGCCGATTATGCCTGCGTCGAGGACATGGGCCTGGACACCTTCGACCGCACCGTCGAGCACTATCTGCGCACGCCGTTCGTGCTGACCAAGGCCGCCGTGCCGCACATGCGGAAACGGGGTGCAGGCTGGATCGTCAACATCGGGTCGGTGACCGGTGTCGCTCCCGTGCGGCCGTACCGCGAGTACAACAAGACATCCGGCGACGTCGTCTACGCCTCCTGCAAGGCCGCCTTGCACCGCTTCACCCAGGGCGTGGCAGCCGAACTCCTCGACTCGAACATCGCGGTGAACTGTGTCGGCCCGTCGACGGCCATCCGCACTCCCGGTGCGGCACAACTCATCCCGGACACTTTTCCGACCGAGCCGGTCGAGTATCTGGCCGAGACGGTGCTGGCGATGTGTCACCGGCCCGCCGCCGAGCGCACCGGGCTGGTCGTGTTCAGCCTGCACTATCCGTGGTCGCAAGGGCTGACCGTGCACACGCTCGACGGCGCCGCCGAGTTGCCGCCGCTGGAACCGCCCGCGACGGCCAACCCGAACATCCTGCCCGCCGGCCTCTAGCGGTTTCGGTGCTCTAACAGTCGATGAGCGACTGCTAGCGCACCGAAATCACTGTGGAAGGGTGCTGCAGAAGCTGTGGCAGACCCGGTCGCGGACGATGGCCTCGGGGCATTCGGGGTCGAACCAGCGGTCCACATACGCCCAGTGGATGGGGTGCATGAGGTACGGACCGGTCAGACCGTCGAGGTCGCGGAACTCCTGCTCGAAGACGTGGGTCCACGGTGAGGTGCCGACGGCCGAGTCGACGCGACTGAGTTGCCATGTGCCGATCGAGGTGACATAGCGGGGGAGCAGGCGCAGATCGTCCTCGAACCGCGCCACCGTCGCCTCGTCGGTGTCCGGTTGCACCCGCAGCAGCAGTGTCCGGTAGACGGTGGCGGAAATGTCTCGGGTGACGCTCGAGACGCCCGTGTAGGTGGCGCCGTTGACGCGGGCGACCTCGGGGCGGTCGAACAACGCGTCGAAAGACGGTGCCACCGAGGACCATCCGTCGGCATCACCGAACCGCAGATGCATGAGGATGTCGCCGCCGTTGCGCACGCCCGGCAGCGTCGGCTGCACCAGAGCGTGGGCCGCGCCGCTGGCCACCGACGCCTCCCGCAGCTCCTTCAGCATGCGGTCGCGTTCGGGCGCACCGGCCACATCGATCAGCCGGATGACGCTATACATCGCACAGTCCGTCCACATCGGTTGCCGCGGCGGCGACGCTGCGGGTGCGCTCCACGACGAGTTCGGCCACGCCGTCCCACCACGCACCGAGCGTGGCGTCGGGCCTGCCTTTCCACGTCATCTCCCACCAGGCCTGCGGGCTGGGTAGCGACCACGTCACGGTGACCACGTTGGTTTGGTCGTCGAACCATATCGGTGGGCTGACGAGCACGTCGCGAAGCGTCATCCCGCGATCGCGCGCACCCGGCGCGTATTCGGCCAGATACGTGTCGACGAAACGCCTTGCGCATCCGGGCCGGGTGATGACCCGGTCGATGACGAACACCTCACCGTCGGCCATGGCCCGACAGTAGAGCGCCGGCGTCCGTGGTGCCGATGACGCTCCCGGCCATCGGGACGACACGGTTGACCGCCGCCGCGGTGGGGAGCACCGTGGTCCGATGACCGTTGAGACGCTGGACCCGTTCGCGCCGTCCCGGCTCGGTCCGGTGAAGCTGCGCAACCGGGTCATCAAGGCCGCGACGTCAGAGGGCCGTTCGCCCGACGGCATGGTCACCGACGACCTGATCGACTTCCACGTCGCATTCGCCAAGGGCGGCGTGGGCATGACGACGGTCGCGTACTGCTGCGTCTCAAAAGAGGGCGCCAGCGCACCCGGCCAGATCGTGATGAGCCCGTCGGCGCTGCCCGGACTGCGCAGGCTCACCGATGCCGTGCACGCGACAGGCGCGGCGATCTCGGCGCAGCTCGGCCACGCCGGCGTCGTCGCTCCGAAGAAGTTGACCGGCGTCACGGCCGTCGCCCCCAGCCGCTTCGTCAACCCCACCTCCTTCGCCTACTGTCGCGAGATCACCCGCGACGAGATCCGTGACGTGATCGGACAATTCGCGACAGCGGCGCAGGTGGCCATCGACTCCGGCTTCGACGCCGTCGAACTGCACTTCGGCCATCTCTACCTGCCGAGCTCGTTCCTCAGTGCGCGGATCAACCGGCGCCGCGACGAATACGGCGGTTCGATCGACAACCGGTCGCGGTTGGTCCGCGAAATCGCGACCCGGGTCCGAGACGTCGTGAAGAACCAGATCGCGGTCATCGCGAAACTCGACATGGACGACGGGCTGCCCGGCAGCATCTGGATCGACGAGGCCCTGCGGACCGCGCAACTGCTCGACGCCGACTCCGCGCTGGACGCCATCGAGCTGACCCAGGGTTCATCGGTCTACAAACCCATGTACCTGTTCCGGGGCGACGTCCCGGTCAAGGAATTCGCCGAGGTGATGCCGTCCGCGCTGCGGCCCGGCGTCCGCCTCGCAGGCAAGCGGGTCATGGGCAGTTACCCGTACCGGGATCTCTACATGCTCGACGCGGCACGGCAATTCGTGCCGGTGGTCCGCAACACCAAGCTGATCCTGCTGGGCGGCATCACGAACTACGAGCATCTCCAGACAGGGCTGCGTGAGGGCTTCGCCTTCATGGCGATGGGCAGGGCACTGCTGCGTGAACCCGACCTGGTCAACGCGATGATCGCCGACCACGACACGCGCAGCCGCTGCAACCACAACAACAAGTGCATGGTCACGGTGTTCGGCCGGACCCACTGCGTGCTCGACCCGCACCAGCGCTATGGTCCGGTGCCGAAGGTCTAGTTCGAGGGCCTCACAACAACTTCGCGAGTTCTTGCGTCGCTTGGCGCCGCGCCTCGTGAGCGATGTCGAGCATCGGCATCGTCATGAAACCGTGGATCCCGCCCTCGAAAGTGCACCGCGCCACGGGCACACCCGCGGCTTCCAACGCGTCGGCGTAGGCCACGCCCTCGTCTCGCAACGGATCATGACCCGCGATCACCACCACCGCCGGCGGCAGACCGTCGAGGCGTGCCTGCAGCGGCGACGCATACGGGTGGGTGCGGTCGGCGGGGGAGGGCGCGTACTGGTCCCAGTACCATTGCAGCGCCGGCCGCGGATTGTAGAAACCCTTGCCGTAGCGCCGGTATGACTCGGTTTCGAAGTCCGCGGCGATCATCGGGTAGATCAGCAATTGCGCGGAGAGGGCGGGCCCGCCGCGGTCGCGCGCCATCAGCGTGGTGACCGCCGCGAGGTTGCCTCCGGCGCTGTCACCCGCCACCGCGAGCCTGTCCGGGTCGCCACCGAACTCCGCGGCGTGCTCGGCCGCCCACCGCGTCGCCGCGTAGACGTCCTCCGTCGCGGCCGGCCATCTGCTCTCAGGCGCGAGCCGGTAGTCCACCGAGATGACCACCGCGGAAAGAAGATTCGCCAGGTTGCGGCACAGCCCGTCGTGGCTGTCGAGGTCGCAGAACACGAATCCACCGCCGTGGGCGTACACCACCACCGGAACCGGGACATCCGACACCGGTCGGTAGATCCGGACCGGGACATCGCCGGCTACGGTCACGTCGTCGACCGATCCGACGGCCTCGGGCTGTGCCGGAGGCACGAACCGCGATCGGATCGTCGCTCGCGCCTGCGCGCCGGTCATGGTGTGCACCGGCGGAAATCCGGAGTCCAGCGCCTCGATCAGGTCGGCGATCTGCGGATCGAGTGTCACGCGTACTGCAACACCGGCTCGCGGGGCGCCGTGGGCCGCGGTGCGGGCATGTTCCGCAGCGGCCGGGCCTGCTGCAGCGTCGGGGCCACCCGTCGCGGGCCGTCCTCGGCGTTGCGCCACACTGCCATGGCGGTCATCCGCACCGGCGCGACGAGACGCTGGTCGAACATCATCCGGTTCATCGGGCCGCACACCGACACGGCCGCCACGGCCTCGCCCTGGCCGCCGATCGGCGCTGCGACACAACCGAATCCGGTGAGCGCTTCTTCGCGGTCGAACGCGATGCCGTGCGAACGCACCTTGGCCAGCTCCGTGCGCAGCTGGACGGGCGATCCGATCGAGTACTTGGTACGGCGGTTCGTCAGGTCGATCGTGTCGTAGTTCAGGTCGGTGGCAGTGGCCAGCATCGCCTTGCCCAACGCCGAACAGTGCGCGGGGTGGCGCCCTCCGACGCGGCTGGGAATGGCTGCGCCCAATCCGTCACCGATCTTCTCCAGGTACACGACATCGGTGCCGTCGAGCACGGCGAGGTGGACGACCAGACCAGTGGCGCGATGCAGGTCGTGCAGCAGGGGCACCGCCGCGCGGTGCAGGCGGTCCTGATGCACGGCGAGCGAACCCAACTCGACCAGCCGCATGCCCAACTCGTAATCGCGCCCGTTGCGCCGTAGCCAGCGCAGCTGGACGAGGCGCTCGAGCATGCGGTGCGCGGACGAGCGGGGAAGCCCGGTGCGGCGAACGATCTGCGCCAGTGTCAGTCGTCCGGGCCCATCGAAAGCGTCAAGAACCAGCGATACGCGGTCGAGGACGGCGCTGGGTGTTTCGACAGTCGTTGTCATGTGGCCTCCGGAGAGCGACCTGCACCAGGCAGGCGATATTTCTAATAGGAATATGCCTATTTGTAGCATGCCCGTGTGCGGGGTGTCACACGAACAGCACGATTTACTTTCGATCACGTCAACGACCTGCGGAGACGGCCGCACGCCGGCGTGTTGCAACCCCGGCTAGGGCGAAACGGCGTCGCTTCGGGGGTCGATCAGGATCTTGGCGTGCGCCTCGGCCGCGCCCAGCACCTCGAAGGCGCGGGCCACGCCGTCCAGGCCCACTGTGCCGGTGACGAGGGACGAGGCGTCCACCTTGCCCTCGGCGAGCAGGTGCAGCGTGTCGCGGAACTCCAGCGGCGTGTAGCCGAAGACGAACCGCAGGTCGATGTCCTTGCCGTTCGCGACCGCCGGGCGGAAGTGGTCGGTGCCCATGCACACGCCGACGACGACGACCCGCGACTGCACGGGCGCCGCCCGGATGATGCCGTCGATGACCCCGGGCACGCCGACGCACTCGAAGACCACCGGCCGCTTCGGCGACGCTGCGCCCAGCCTGTCGGCGACCCGGTACACATGCGACCACCCGGGCACGCGGCGCAGCTTCTCCATCGTGCCGACGGCGAGTTCGAACAACTGTTGGGCCTCGGTGACAACCCCGGACTGATCGACGGCCGTGTACGGGGAGTCGACGGCGGGGTCGACGACGACGTCGGCGCCGCAGCGCGCCGCCATCTCGCGACGGGTCGCAGAGAAGTCGCTCGCCACGATGGTCTGCACGCCGAGCGACTTGAGGTGGCAGATCACCGCGAGACCGACCGGCCCACAACCGATCACGATCGCGACATCTCGCTTGCCGATCTGGCTACGGCGCACCGCATGCAGGGCCACCGCCATCGGTTCGGTCAGCGCAGCGATGTCGAGGTCGAGCCCGTTCGGCACGACGAAGCTCATCGAGGCTTCGGCGAGGACGTGTTCGGCGTACGCACCGGGCGCCAGCGGCGACAGCCCGGTCATGTGCACCCCGCCTGCCGCGCGCACCATCGGAAACGACACCACGGGAGCCCCGACTCTGAACTCCTTGGGCGCCCCGGCGCCGCGCTCGGCCACTTCGCCGACGAACTCGTGGCCCAAGACGACCGGCGTGTCCTGGCGCATGAAGTCCGGATAGCCGACCTCGTCCATCACGTCGGTCAGCTCGTCGGCGTGGTCCTTCGCGTGCAGATCCGATCCGCAGATGCCGCAGCGCCGCACCTCGAGCAGCAACTGCCCACGCGCCGGGGCGGGCGTCGGGCGGTCGACGACGGACAGGGTGCCTCGTTCACAGCTGACGGCTTTCATACGTCCATCGTGTACCACGCCGACCGGCGGTCGGACGCTAGGCGCCCGCCGCGCTCCGCCCCGCCCGCCTGCCGTAGAAACTGCCGTCGCCCAACGAGATACCGCTCGCGTAGCCCCATGCGGCGAGACCCGCCGTGCAGCGGCCCGCGGCGAAGAGGCCGGGGATGGGCTCGCCGCTGACGTGCAGCACCTCCGCGTTGAGCGATGTCAGAAGCCCGCCAAGGGTGAATCCGCCGGTGCTCTCGCGCAGGTCGATCGCCCCCACCGGCGAGCCGATCGGTCGCAGCCACTGCGGCTTCTTGTGGAGCAGCGGATCCTCGCCCGCGGCGGCGCCGGCGTTGTAGGCGGAGACGGTTGCCTGAAGCGATCCCGTCGGCAGTCCCATCTCGGATTCGAGTTCGGCCACCGACTCGCACACCCAGGTCGGCGGGCGCAGCATCAGCTGTGGCGACAGCGAGGCCATCGCCTCCTCCTGGGACTTCTCGTCGATGATCAAGAACGCGGTGTTGTCCTGGTGATACAAGGTCAGCTGCCCGACCCTGCCGGGATAGGTGTCCTCGGCGACGTAGCGCTGACCGCGACCGTTGACCAGGATGCCCCGGACCAGCTGCTGCGGATCGATGAAGATGGCGACCTCGGTGGCGTCCATGTGGGCGAGATCGGCGCCCAGCGCCTGCGCCATCCGGATCGCCTGGCCGTCGTGCTGCTCGATGGCGGCGGCGGGCCGGCCGGCGATGCGCGGCGCGTACTGGGCGACCATGGCCTCGTTGTAGGCGAAGCTGCCCATCGCGAGCACCACACCGCGACGCGCCCGCACGGCGATCTCCTCGCCGTACCGCCGCGCGTACACACCGACCACCCGGCCGCCGGACTCGACGACCAACCGTTGCACACGAACGTCGTAGATCGCCCGCGCGCCGGCCGCGGTGGCCGTCTCCACGAGCGGCTTCATCAGCATGTAGCCGGCGCTGGCCTCGCCCTGCTTCTTGTTCGACATCTGTGGGACGTGTCCGCGCGGCGCGGGCGTGGCAATCGTGTTGAACGGGTAGGAGTTCTCCCCGCCGCTGTACATCAGCCCCTGATCGCCCATGGGCTCCCAGCCGGGCTCGCCGAAGAACTCCGGCTTGAACTGGACACCGCACCCTACGAGCCAGTCGAAATGCTCCAGGCTGCCGTCGCAGTAGTCGGCGATGCGCTTCTCGTCGGCGCCGGGGCCCATCGCGACGTTCAGGTACGCGGCCATGTTCGCGACGGAATCGTCGAAGCCACAAGCCTTCTGGATGGGTGTACCGCCGCCCAGGTAGATGAACCCGCCGGCCATCGACGCCGCGCCGCCCCAGGACCCGGTGCGTTCGAGCACCAGGACGTCGGCGCCGGCGCGCGCGGCTTCCACCGCCGCGGCCGCCCCGGCGATCCCGAAGCCGGCGATGACGACGTCGGCTTCCTCGTCCCACTTCGCGATGCCGGCCGCGGGCAGGGGAGTGAGATCGCTGCTCACGGGCGCATCGCGGCCGGCAGGTCGGACACCCACTCGTGGCCCCAGTAGCTGTCGGCGGTGATTTCCTCTGCGGTGTAATAGGTTTCGTCGACCCGCATACCGTCGGTGCCGAATTCGATGTCCCAGTCGCCGGGCGCCCGCACGTAGAACGACACCATCTTGTCGTTGGTGTGCCTGCCCAGCGTCGAGGACAGCTGGAAACCGTCCTTGCTCACCCGGTCGAGGGCCTGCCCGACCGCGTCGAGGCTGTCTACCTCCACCATCAGATGGATCAGGCCCGGATCGCGCAGCGTCATCGCGGGACAGATCGCCAGGCTGTGGTGGCGCGCGTTGATCCCGAGGAACCGCACCCGCAGCGGTCCGAACTCCGGCGGCGTCGGAACGCGGAACGCCCCGCGCGACTTGAATCCCAGGACCTCCGTGTAGAACTGGAAGAGCCCCGGCACGTCGAGGGCCGGCAGCACGACGTGGCCCAATCCCTGATCGCCGGTGACGAATCGGGCGCCGTACGGCGTCACCACCGGGCTGTGGTCGAGCACCGCGCCGTGGAAGACCTCGGTGGACGTTCCCGCGGGATCGTCGAACGCGATCACCTCTTCGACGCGACGTGCGTCGGCCTCCTCGAGTGAAAGTTCCTTGACCGCCACGCCTGCGCCGTCGAGCGTCGCCTTCACGCGCGTCAACGCCGCATGGTCGCGGACCTCCCACCCGACGGTGACGATCTTGTCGACGTCGCCGGGCACCACGATGATGCGCGCGGCGCGCTCGTCCATGCGCAGATACAGCGCATCGCCGTCGGGACCGGAGCCCTCGGCGAAGCCGAGCACCTTGAACGCGAAGTGGCGCCAGCGGTCGATGTCGGTGGCCTGAACCTTGACGTATCCGAGGCTCTTGAGATCGCTCATCGTGCCCTTTCTAGATCATCGCCCGCAGCGGGCCCTGCGGATCCACGCCGAGCGAGCTCAGCGCCGCGGCGTGAAACACCGTGCCGGGCACGTGGATCGCGTGCAGCTGGCCGACGTGCACATCGCGCCAGTACCGCTGCAACGGCTTGTCCATGCGCGCGGCGTTGCCGCCCGAGCGAGCGAAGATCTCGTCGACGGCGGACACGGCGCGCCACACCGCACGGATCTGGGTGCGACGGCCCGCGGCCCGGTCCTCGAAGCTGACCTCCTTGCCCGCGGCGACCATGTCGTAGATGCGGTCGGCGTTGGCCAGCAGTTCCTGGCGTGCAGCGTTGATGTCGGCGGCGGCCTCGCCGATCGCGTACATGACGTAGGGGTCGTCCTTGATCGCAACGCCGCTGGAGTTCACGCGTTCGCGCTGATAGTCCAGGTGTGCGGCCAGCGCGCCCTCGGCGATGCCGATCGTGGCGGCGGAGATGCCGAGCGGGAACATCGTCGACCACGGCATCAGGTACAGCGGCTCGGTCATGCCGGCCTCGCGCTGAGCGGTGCCGTCCATCACCTTCATCGCGTCCATCGTCCGGTACTCCGGCACGAACGCGTCTTTGACGATGACGTCCTTGGACCCGGTGCCCCGCAGCCCGACCACATCCCACGAGTCCTCGACGATCTCGTAGTCCGGTCGCGGAAGGATCATGTGCAGCATCTGCGGCGGCATCAGCGGTTTGCCGTCGGAGTCGCCGATCATCGCGCCGAGGATGATCCAGTCGCACGCGTCGGTCCCGGAGCTGAACTGCCAGCGCCCGTTGAAGATGTAGCCGCCGTCGACGGGCTTGGCCACACCCTGCGGCGCGTACGGCGACGCCATCCAGGTGTCGATGTCGTCGGCCCAGACCTCCTCGCCGACGCGCGGATCGGCGTAGGCGAGCTGGTACGGGTGCACACCCACCACGCCGTTGACCCAGCCGGCCGCCGGGTCCAGGGCCGCGGTGGCCATCACGGTTTCGGCGAACTCGCGCGGATGAGCCTCGTACCCGCCGTGCTTCTTGGGCTGAAGCAGGCGGATGGACCCGGCGGCCTTCATCGACTTGACCGTGGCGTCGGTCAGCCGTCCAATCTTCTCGGCCTCGGCGCCCTGATCCTTGAACTGCTCGGCCAGTTGCATCACCCGGTCGAGTACGCGCTCACTCATGCTGATGTCCTCACTATCGGCTGCACTTGATGGTCTACCGCACCGGAAGCGCGAACGGAATCAAATCCCGGTCAGCGGGCGGCGTTTCCGGCTCAGTACTCGACGTGCAGATCGTCGCTGACCGGTCGGGCCTGACAGCCGAGGATCAGGCCCTCGGCCAGGTCGTCGGGCTCGAGGATCTCGCAGCTGGCCATGTCGACCTCGCCCGACACCACGGTCGCGACGCATGAGCCGCAGTGACCTTCGCGGCACGAGTGCGGAGGGTCGACACCGGCGTCGAGCATCGCGTCGACCAGTGTCTTGTCGCGCGGCCAGCGAAGGTGGTGCCGGGTGCCGTCCAGATCGACGCAGACGGTGGCATCGACCCGCGTCCCGCAGGCGTCGGTTGGTGACATGCGCCGATCATCACCGTCGCCGGGTCTCGGGTCGACCGGTCTTTCCGATGGGCGGAACGGTGCCCGCCCGATCGCCCGGTCATCGGGAAACTACGGCGGTGGCGGGTCCACGACGACCTACCGTGGCTGCGTGGGTATCTCCGAGGAGCGGTCAAGCGTGGACGCGGTGGTGGTCGGTGCCGGCTTCGCCGGGCTGTATGCGTTGCATCGGCTGCGTTCGCAGGGCTTGTCGGTGCGCGTGTTCGAAGCGGCGCCCGAGGTCGGGGGCACCTGGTACTACAACCGCTATCCGGGAGCACGCTGCGACGTCGAAAGCGTCGACTACTGCTACTCGTTCGATCCCGAACTCGAGCAGGAGTGGGACTGGTCGGAGAAGTACGCGACGCAGGCCGAGATCCTGCGCTACATGAACTGGGTCGCCGACAAGCTGAACCTGCGCGACGGCATCACGTTCAACACCCGGGTCACCTCGGCCGTGCTCGACGAGGACAACCTGCGCTGGACGGTCTCGACCGACACGGGCGAGGTCGTCACCGCCCGGTTCTGCGTGATGGCGACCGGTCCGCTGTCCGCGGCGTTGACGCCGGACTTTCCCGGCCTGGACGGTTACGCGGGGGAGCTGTACCACACCGCGCACTGGCCGCACGAGCCCGTCGACTTCACCGGCAAACGGGTCGCGGTGATCGGGACGGGCTCGTCGGGCATCCAGTCCATCCCGGTGATCGCCGAACAGGCCGATCGTCTCTACGTGTTCCAGCGGACGCCGAATTATAGTGTGCCCGCAGGCAATCGGCCGTTGACCGACGAGGACCGGGCCCAAGTCAAGGCGACCTACGCCGAGCGCCGCCGACTGTCGTGGCGCAGCGGCGGGGGCTCACCGCACATCGCCCATCCGAAGCTGACGATGGAGGCCACGCCCGAGGAGCGGCGCGACGCGTTCGAGAAGCGCTGGGAACTCGGGGGTGTGCTGTTCTCGAAGACGTTCAGCGATCAGATGATCGATATGGCCGCCAACGAGGAAGCGCGCAAGTTCTACGAGGAGAAGATCCGGGCGGTGATCGACGACCCCGAGGTCGCCGAGCTGCTCATCCCGACCGACCATCCCATCGGGACGAAGCGAATCTGCACCGACACCAACTACTTTCAGACGTTCAACCAACCGCATGTGAGCCTGATCAGCGTGCGGAAGACACCGATCGTGTCCATCGACGCCGACGGCATCAACACCACCGATGCCCATTACGACGTCGACGCGATCGTGCTCGCCACCGGGTTCGACGCGATGACCGGTGCGCTGAGCAAGATCGACATCGTCGGTCGGGGCGGACAGAGGCTGCGCGACGACTGGGCGGACGGTCCGCGCACCTACCTCGGCCTCGGCGTGGACGGATTCCCGAACCTGTTCATGGTCTCGGGACCCGGCGCGCCCGCCGTGCTGGCCAACATGGTGTTGCACGCCGAGGCGAACGTGAACTGGATCGCCGAAGCCATCTCTTATCTCGACGGGCACGGCTACACCGCGATCGAAGCCACCGGCGACGCCGTGGACAACTGGATCGCCGAGTGCAATCGGCGCGCGGAAGCGACGCTGTTCCCCAGGGCGAACTCCTGGTACATGGGCGCCAACGTGCCGGGTAAACCGCGCGGATTCATGTTGTTCATCGGCGGCTTTGGCGTCTACCTCGACATCTGCGCCGAGGTGGCCGCCGCGGGTTACAAGGGATTTCGCCTGCTCGCCTCGTCCTAGGTGTCCTAGGCGTCCCGGCGCAGGAACGCCAGCACGGTGCTTTCAAACGCCGCCTTGGCCTCGATCATCGCCCAGTGCCCGCAGTTCGGGAACACGTGCAGCTCGGCGTTGGGAATGGTGCGCATGGGGATCAACGCCATGTCCAGTGGGCTGACCCGGTCGTCGCGCCCCCACGTCAACAGCGTGGGTGCGGCGACCTTGTGCATCTGCGCCCACGGCAACGGCGCATCGCTGCTACGCATGAACGCCATCATCTGTGCGAAGGCCTTCTTGCCGTACATCCGTCGGGCGGACTCCAGCGTCTCCGGATCGGTCGCCAGCTGCCAGCGTTCCTCGATCAGTTGCTCGGTGACCAGGGACTGGTCGTAGACCATCGAGTTGAGCCAGTCCACCAGCCGCTGACGGGTGGGGTCCTCGGTGAACTCCTGCAGCAACCGGATCCCCTCACTCGGACCGGGACTGAAGATGTTGGTGCCGATGCCGCCGATCGTGACCAGGCGGCCGATGCGATCGGGGTTGTTGATCGCGAAGTTGATCCCCACGCCGCCGCCCATCGAGTTGCCGACGATGTCGACGCGGTCGATCCCCAGCGCGTCGAGGAAGGGGACCACGGCGCCCTGCGCGGTGATCATCGGGTGGCCGCCGAAGTCGTCGCTGACCCCGAAACCCGGGAATTCCAGGATCAGGCAACGGAAGTGCTGGGCGAAGGCGGGTAGCACACCGCGGAAGTTGCGCCAGCCGGTGACGCCGGGCCCGGAGCCGTGAAGGAACAGCAGGACGGGACCGTCACCGACGTCGTAGTAGCGCAGCACACCAGAGGGGGTGGGCGTCTCGCGGAGGTCGTTCTCGACGCGGGCGATGAAGGCTGCGGTATCGGTCACGCCCATAGCCTGCCACGCGCCCGGTCGCTCGCCGGGCGGGTGTTCCGTTCATCGGTCGTCCCGGTAAGCGGGACGCTCACTGTGCCGGTGCGCGTTTCACTGCGACGCTGCCGGTCGAGAGAGACGGGCCGTCGACGCGCCCGCGTGTAGTCAGGAGGCCCGATGTCGCCGGCGACCCCGTCAGGTGCTTCGCGATGACGGTCGTGAGCGACCGCGTCCGGGCGACGGGTTAGCGGGGGTCGCCGAATGGGCACGGTTCAGGTTCTTCGTAGTACGTATCCGCGGTTTACTCGGGGTGC
>NZ_LZJE01000228.1:0-924 GCF_001666865.1 Mycobacterium sp. E136 | reverse complement strand
TCCTCCACCGAGGTCATGCCCGCGATGTCGCAGAACCCGCCGAGCGGCACCGCCTTGACGCCGTACTCGGTGCGGTCCCCCCGCTTGTTCGCGCGCCACGTCGACCACAGCGTCGGGCCGAAGCCGACGAAGTAGCGGCGCACCTTCATTCCCGTGGCGCGCGCCACCCACATGTGGCCGCATTCATGCAGGGCCACCGAGACCAAAATGGCCAGTGCGAACAGCACGACACCGGTCAGCCACATCATCTGGTGGTGATTACCTCCCGCTCGACCGCACGCGAGGCGCGGTCACGCGCCCACTGCTGGGCGTCAAGTACGTCTTCCACGGTAGCTGGTTCGGCGGCCCACTGGTCGGCAGCGCGCAGCACGTCGGCGATGGTGCGCACGATCGCGGGGAAGCGGATGCGCCCGTCGAGGAACGCCGCGGCCGCCTCCTCGTTGGCCGCGTTGTAGACCGCGGTCATACAGCCGCCCGCCTCCCCGGCCTGGCGCGCCAGCGCCACCGCGGGGAACACCTCGTCGTCGAGCGGCTCGAAATCCCAGGTCGACGCGGTGGTGAAGTCGCAGGCCAGCGCCGCGGCCGGGACCCGTTCCGGCCAGCCCAGCGCCAACGCGATCGGCAGCTTCATGTCCGGCGGGCTGGCCTGGGCCAGCGTGGAGCCGTCGGTGAACGTGACCATCGAATGCACGATCGACTGCGGGTGCACCACCACCTCGATGCGGTCATAGGGCACCCCGAACAGCAGATGCGTCTCGATCAGCTCGAGACCCTTGTTGACCAGCGACGCCGAGTTCAGCGTGTTCATCGGCCCCATCGACCAGGTGGGATGGGCGCCGGCCTGTTCCGGGGTGCCCTATGACCGCATCGAGGTGGTGGTGCACCCGCAGTCGATCGTGCATTCGATGGTCACGTTCACCGACG
>NZ_LZJE01000227.1:0-1543 GCF_001666865.1 Mycobacterium sp. E136 | reverse complement strand
GACAACCCCAGCGGGGTGACCGACGCATCGTCGAGCAGTCGGGTCGAGCCGTCGGGCAGCACCATGACCGGCGGCGGGTGACCGGCGCTGGAGTACAACAGCTCACCGGTGTCCGGGTTGAGCACCGCACAGAAGGCCGTTGTGCACCGCGCGCCGGGCAGGCGGGCGGCGAACCGATCCAGCGCGGTCAGCGCCGCCGCCGGGCCCGGGTGTTCGAGCAGCAGCGCGCGACAGGCGCTTCGCAGCTGACCCATCACCGTCGCCGCCGTCAGGCCGTGGCCCACGCAATCGCCGACGACCAGCGCGATGCGGCCGTCGTCGAGGTCGACGACGTCGTACCAGTCACCGCCGACCTGCAGCGGGCGCGTGGCCGGCTGGTAGCGCACGGCGAACCCGCTCGACACGGTCGGGCCGAGGATCGCATGTTGAAGCGCCAGTGCGGTTTCGCGCTGCTGGTCGAGTTGATGGACACGCTGCAGGCCCTGGCCCAGCCGACCGGCCAACACCGCCAGCAGCGTCTGGTCCTCTGGCGTGAACGGGCGGCGCTCCGGCAGCTCGAGGTAGACGACGAGCACCCCTCGTGGATGCTGCAGGGCGATGCGTGCGGACCCCGTTTCGGGCGAATCGGCCACGAGTGAATCGGCGAAACGCAGAGAGGTGACCGCACGCTTCGTGGCCGCAGGCAGGTCGCGCCAGTGCGCAGGCTCGCCTGAACAGACCAGGGCCGTCGGTTCGAGCGCCGTCTCCGCGTCCTCGACCGGAAAGGTGACGGCCAGTACACGGTGCGCCCGCCAAACACCGCGCAGGACGTCGGCGGCCGCGCGTACCGCGTCGTCGAGCGTATCCGCCTGTGCGAGTTGCTGATTGAGTGCCGCCAGGGCGGCCTCCCGCTGCACCGTGTAGTGCTCGGCGGTGACGTCGCGGAAGGTGCCGACCATCACGGGCCTGCCGGTGTCGATCTCCTCGATCTGGTTGTAGGTGAGCGTCACCCAGAGCCGGTGCCCATCGCGGTGTGTGACCGGAACCGTATGCCTGCCATGGGGTTCGCTCAGAATCCGCGCCAACAGCTGGTCGGCCTGGCGATACGCTTCGGGATCCGACTCCGATGTCGGCCACCACGGCTGCACCGGCTCGTAGGGCAGCCCCTCGACGCCGAACCCCAATATGTCGGTGAACGCGGCGTTGATCTCGATCACCGCGCCGCGGTCGTCGGCGACGAAGAACGCTTCCTGCAGAGAGTCGATCAACGCGGTGCGCCAACGTGCATGGTGATTGCGCAGCCGCGCGAGTTTGACGTTCGCGCGGACGCGGGCCAGCAGTTCCGCCGCGGCGAACGGCTTGACGAGATAGTCGTCAGCGCCGGCCTGTAGGCCCTCGATTGCGGCTTCCTGCCCGGCGCGCGCCGACAGCAGCAGCACCGGTATCGCCGCGGTGCGGGGGTCCGACCGCAGTGCGGCGACAAGTGCCAACCCGTCGAGCTGCGGCATCATGACGTCGCTGATCACCAAGTCCGGCACGTCCGTGCGTGCCGCATCCAACGCCA
>NZ_LZJE01000226.1:0-2464 GCF_001666865.1 Mycobacterium sp. E136 | reverse complement strand
GCGACGCGCGGGATACAGGAAGCCCTGCTAGCGGCGCACTGACCGCTGGTGGTTGCACGCGGCGGGTCCTGCCTCAGCGTTGGGAATTATCCGCCCGGACGGTGCGGATGAAGGAAGCGATGGCCCTGCCGATCTCGTCCGCGCTGTCCTCTTGGAGGAAATGTGTTCCAGGAACCGTGATTTCGGTCTGATTGGGCCAGCTGCGCACGATGTCGAGGATGCGTTGCTTGCTCTGGATCACCCCGGGATCGGCGCGAACGAACAGCTTCGGGACATCGCTTGTCGCCAACCACGCATCGAACGCCTCGATGACCTCGACCACCTCGGCGGGCTCCCCGCCGAGCGGGACGTCGCGGGGCCACGACAGCGTGGGGCGTCGATCCTCGCCGGGGTTGACGAATGGCTGCCGGTAGTAGCTCATCTCTTCGTCAGTGAGGGCACGCATGACGATAGACGGCAACACGCCCTCGATGAAGACGTTGTTGTTCAACACCATCTCCTCGCCCTCCGATGAACGGAACCCCCGGAACATCCGGGCGACCTCTTCGGGAAAGTCGTCCCACTCCATCGAGACCGAGACGGTTTCCATGTGCACCAGTGCCGCGACGCGCCCCCGGTGTTGGTTGGCCCAGTCGAATCCCAGAGCACCACCCCAGTCGTGGAGCACGAGCGTCACGCGATCGCCGAGTTCGAGTGCGTCCCACAGCGCGAACAGATAGTCGCGGTTCTCGCGGTAGTGGTAGCTGTCGGGGCCGGGATCATCCAGCTTGTCCGAGCCGCCCATTCCGATCAGATCGCAGGCGACGAGTCGGCCGAGCCCTTCCACGTGAGGCATCACGTTGCGCCACAGATACGACGAGCTCGGGTTCCCGTGTTGGAACACGATGGCGTCGCCCTGGCCCTCGTCGATATAGGCGATCCGTTTACCGTTGATCTCTTTGTACTGCAGGTGGCCGTACGGTTTGACTCCAGGCATCAGGCGCTCCTACCCGGTTGTTGTGTGGCGAACCCTTGGCAGATGCTCATCAGCTCCGCGACGTACTCTCTGACGCATTGGACGGCGTCTCGGGTCGCGGACCGTGGCGATCCTCCGTCGAACGGCGGGGCGGGGTCGTACTCCAGAAGAAGTTGCGCATAGCGCGCCGTTTCTTCGTCGAACAATTCGGCGAGAAGCGTCAACCCGAAGTCGATTCCTGCCGTGACGCCACCCCCGGTGATCCGATTGCGGTCGATCACGACGCGTTCTTCGGCCGGTATCGCCCCGAAGAAGGGCAATGCGTCCAACATCGACCAGTGCGTCGTAGCCCTGTACCCGGCCAACAGGCCGGCGGCGCCCAGCACCATCGATCCGGTGCAGACCGACGTGACGTAGCGTGCCCGTGGGCCACGGGTGGCGAGGAAGTCGATGATCTGCGGGTCCCGCATGGCATCGGCCGTTCCGCTGCCGCCCGGAACGAACACGACGTCGTAGTGATCGGCTGCCTCAGAGAGCAATTCGGTCGCGCGGAAGGGCGCGCCGCTGTCCGAGAAGAATTCCTCGGTGGTGGAGCCGAGGAGATGCACGTCGGTGTGTTGGCGAAGCGTTTCGTATGGCCCGATGAGGTCCAGCATCGTCAGGCCTGGAAACGGAATCATCGCCACGCTGGGCTTCCAATTGGCCTGTGGCGTAACGGCGGTCACGCTGCACATCCGGAAGGCCGCGCCTGCATTGAACTTTTCTGACCGAACGCGTTGGGAATGTCTGGCATCGAAGTCCCTTCAACTGGAGGCGACTCGAACGTAGCGCCCGTGCTCAGTGGAACGACACCGGCCAGATGGCCAACGATCGCCGAGATGTTGCCGATTACGACGTTCGGCGGCACAGACTCGGTCGAGTCAGAGGTTCAGCGACCCGGCGATCCGATCTCGGCTACGCTCTGTTCGTCAGCTTGGCCGCCGGACTTGCGGAGATGGCGGGCTCCGTCTCGCGCTGATCTACTCCCACCTGACCTCGTCGGGCTCCTTATCGGGCCGCAACCCGCGCCAACTCGGCTGGCGCAGACGGTTATCCGAGGTACGTTCGCTGTAGCGCACCTCGCCGACGAGATCAGGACGCACGAACGTCACCCCCTTCGCGTCCGGGCGAGGGAGTCGCTCGTTGAACGGGCTCTCGTCGGTCTCCAGCGGCTTGAGGGTCTTCTTGAGCTCGGCGAGAGCTTTGTCGGTCAAGCCGGTTCCGACTCGGCCGACGAACTGAAGCCCACCCTCGGCCGGAATACCGAGGATCAGCGAGCCGATACCGCTCGAACGCCCGCCCTCACCCTGCCGCCAGCCGCCGATCACGACCTCCTGGGTGTTCCACACCTTGTCCTTGATCCAAGCCTTCGATCGCCGGCCGGGCTGATAGGTCGAGTCGAGTTTCTTGGCGACCACACCCTCCCACCGCTTCTTGCGCGCGTACTCCATCGCCTCGGGGCCATCGCCG
>NZ_LZJE01000225.1:0-55001 GCF_001666865.1 Mycobacterium sp. E136 | reverse complement strand
GTGCGACTCCATTGCCCGACGAAATGTATCGCGTTGGAGGGCGTGCCCGATTACTGCTTCGTGCGCGATGCGCAGCTGACGGAGTGTGAATTCCTCGCCGATCAGACGATCCGGGTCGGGCTTGTCGGCGTAGCGCAGACGCACGTTCTCAACCGCACGCAAGATGATTTCGTCGTGGTCGAATGCCAATCGGCCCGGCGTGGAAACCGGAACGATGCGTGTCGTCTCGGGAATGCGCAAGTCGAGTCGGCTCGCCTGCACCACGTCAACGTGGGCGACCGATAACACCCATCCCCGGTCATCCCGGTTGGGGTCATCAAAGACGTGCAATTGTCTCGGAGATCGCGGAATCAACGTGGCATAGCTGGCTGGCCGAGTACGGCGGCATGAAAGCCAACGATGCGAAACGACTCAAAGAACTCGAGGCGGAGAACGCCGGCTCAAGAAGCTGGTCGCCAACCAGGCTCTCGACATCGACATGCTCAAGGACATCTCGGCGGGAAACTTCTGACCCCGAACCGCAAACGCCGCGCAGTGGAGGTGCTGCGCGAGCGGTTCGGGGTATCTGAACGCCGAGCCTGCACGGTGGTGTCAACGCCGGTTGAAATTTGACCCCTTCTCAACGGTTGAAAATTGACCCCCTTGGTGTTCATTCTTCAGTGGTCGATCCCGGGACTCTCCCGAGGTCGCGGTCTTTGATGCGGTAGGAATCGCCTTTGAGCGCGATCACTTCGGCGTGGTGGACGAGGCGGTCGATCATGGCCGCGGCGACGACGTCGTCACCGAAGACCTCACCCCAGCGGCCGAACGGTTTGTTGGAGGTGACGATGAGGCTGGCCCGTTCGTAGCGTGATGAGACGAGTTGGAAGAACAGGTTGGCGGCCTCGGGTTCGAAGGGGATGTAGCCGACCTCGTCGACCACCAGCAGCGGGTAGCGGCCCAGGCGGACGAGTTCCTGCTGCAGCCGGCCGCCGTGGTGGGCTTCAGCCAGCCGTGCCACCCATTCCGAAGCGGTAGCGAACAGGGTGCGGTGCCCGGCCTGACACGCCCTGATCGCGATGCCAATGGCCAGATGCGTCTTGCCGGTGCCCGGTGGCCCGAGGAACACAACGTTGTCTTTGGCGGCGACGAAGTCCAACGTCCCGAGGTGGGCGATGGTGTCGCGTTTGAGTCCACGCGCGTGGTCGAGTCGAACTCCTCCAACGACTTCCGCGACGGGAACCGCGCTGCGCGGATGCGTCCCTCGCCTCCGTGCGATTCCCGTGCCGACACTTCGCGCTGCAAGCACGCCACCAGGAACTCCTCGTGGGTCCAGGACTCGGCGCGGGCCCGCTCGGCCAGTCGGGTCACCGCTTCGCGCATCGTGGGGGCCTTCAAGGCTCGGGTGAGGAATCCGATCTCCGCGCTGAGATCCCGACCGGCGCCCGAGGAGACGGTCGTCTTGGTGGTTCTGGTGGTCATGACACCAGCCCGCCGTCGCCGAGGTCGACACCCAGTGCCGCGTCGTAGTCGCCGAGGCTGCGTTGCTCGACCACGATCTGCCCGTCCGGTTCACGGATCGGACGTAGGGCGCTGATCCTGTTGCGGCGCAGCATGTTCGCCGCTTCCCGATGCTCGGCATCGGTGATCGTCTGATGGTGTGCCCACACCCGCTCGTGGTCGGCGACGGTCTTA
Source organism: Mycobacterium sp. E136 (assembly GCF_001666865.1). Classification (NCBI taxonomy): domain Bacteria; kingdom Bacillati; phylum Actinomycetota; class Actinomycetes; order Mycobacteriales; family Mycobacteriaceae; genus Mycobacterium; species Mycobacterium sp. E136. Next base: position 53,327 of record NZ_LZJE01000225.1, on the reverse strand, counting down.
CCCTCACAGAACACCCTCACCCGATCCAGATCGGCGGTGACCTCGATACGGCGCCCGATCACGCCGGGATGCACCGAGTAGTCGTTGGAGTCCAACCGCACGTAGTGATCACGCGCCAACCGCGCCGAGGTGCGCCACCCGACCTGCGGCCCCACCGGCGGCAGCGACAGCATCGCCGCCAGATCGGCCCCGATCCGATCGATCGGAGCGCAGCCCAGCACTCGCCGCTGGCGGGCGTTGACGAGCTGCAACCACCTGCCGAACTGATGGTTGAAATCGCCCGGACCGCTGAACTCGCGGCCCGGCAGAAACGACCGCTCGAAGTGGTCGTGCGCCCGTTCGATGATGCCCTTGTGCTCCGGCTCGGCAGGCTTGAGGACGATCACCTTGGTACCCAGCACACCGCGGAAGGCGTGGCAGTCACGGGTCAATTCGATACGGCCACCACGGTTTCGGCCGATCGCGCCCTCACCGTCCCAGACCAACGTCCGCGGCACCGCACCGAGCGCGGCGATCAGCTGCCACCACCCCGCGAAAAGATCCTCCGCGCGGCGCGACGGGAGAAGCAGCGCCGAGAGCCACCGCGAATACCCCAACACCATCGTCAGCACCGGCAACTGCACCGGCCGACGGAACTGCCCGTACCCGACCGGGATCGACACTGGCGGGAACCACAGATCGCACTGCGCCACATCACCGGCGTCGTAGCTGGTGCGCCCAGCCGGGTCCGGCGGCAGATACGCCGGACGCAGCTCACGGACCCGCTCGGTGAACACCGTCATCCCACGCGTCCAGCCGACCCGCTCGGCGATCACCGTCGCCGGCATCGTCGGAGTCCTCTTCAACTCCGCACGAATCGCGTCCTCGAACGCGTCCACCGCCGACCCCGCCGGCCTGCGCTCGTACTTCGGCGGCGCCTCCGACGCCAACGCCGAACGCACCGTGTTCCTCGAGATCCCCAACGTCCTGGCGATCAACTTGATCGGCAACCCCTCCGCTCGATGCAACCGGCGGATCTCAGCCCAATCCTCCACAGCCAACAACTCCCTTCTCCTCTCGGCTCAAAAGCCGAGAATCAGACGAAGGGGGTCAAAATTCGGGCGTCGACACGGGGTCAGTTTTCAGGCGACGCCGACAGGTGGTAGGAATTCACCGTTCCACGATGCGCCTGACGCCGCAGGCGGTCACCGCCGAAGAAGCCGAGCTGCGTGCCTGGCTGCGCCGGTTCTCCACTGAGCGCCCCCGCTGGGGCTGGCGACGGGCAGCCAAGATGGCCCGCCGCGCGGACTGGAAGGTCAACAACAAGCGCATCCGCCGGCTGTGGCGTGAGGAGGGCCTGCGAGTCCCGCAGCGCCGCAAGAAGAAACGACTGACTGGTATCGATGTCACCGTCGGGGCGATGGCACCGATCCGTCCGAACGCGGTTCGGGCAATGGACTTCCAGTTCGATACCACCGCTGATGGCCGCACCTTGAAGATGTTGAACGTGATCGACGAATTCACCCGCGAAGCCCTCGCCATCGAGGTCAATCGCTCCATCGACGCCGACGGCGTCGTCGAGGTCTTGGACCGCTTGACCGTGCAGCACGGCGCACCGACCTACGTGCGTTTCGACAACGGCCCCGAGTTCGTGGCCCAGGCCGTCAACGATTGGTGTCAATTCAACAGCACTGCTTCGCTGTTCATCGATCCCGGCTCGCCATGGCAGAACACCTGGATCGAGTCGTTCAACGGCCGGCTACGCGACGAACTGCTCAACGCGTGGCGCTTCGACTCCTTGCTGGAAGCCCGGGTGATCATCGAACACTGACGCTGCGACTACAACGCCAACCGACCCCACTCCGCCCACGGCGAACTCACCCCGACCGAGTTCGCCCTACAGTGGACCACGACCCATCAACCCAAGCCGCATAGCGACTGGACCACCAAACGGGTCCCCCTCACCCACGTGGTCGGCGCGGGTCGCACCTGACTTCACGTCGGCAATAAAGCACCTGGCTGACTCCGGCGCACCTATCCGGCCGGGATGCTCTTGCACCGTGCTTGTGTACCCATTACGGCGACCTCTCTAGGTACTCGCAGACCACGTTGGCAACGGCCGAAGGATCTTCGTGCTCCCAAAAACGCAGGACAGTCCACCCGCGCGAACGCAGCACTGCATCGGTGGCTAGATCTCTGCGCACGTTCGCTTCAAGCTTCCGTTCCCACCATTCTCGATTCGACTTCGGCTGGGTTGCGTGAATCGGACAGCTATGCCAGAAGCAACCGTCAATAAACACCGCGATTCGCCGGCGTTTCCAAACGATGTCTGCTCTGCACCGCAAATCCGGTTCCGGCCGCATGTCGACTCGATAGCGAATGCCACGCGAGTGGAGGGTCTGTCTTACCGCAAGTTCGGGACTCGTATCACGACGCCGCTGCCTGCTCATTCTGGCGCGAACGTCTTCAGAAGACGGAAGCGGCGTGCGCTCGCCGTGATCGCGGTGGTTCAGTACCAGCAGCTTTCATATCAATGAGGACAAGTAGCCGGATCTTACCTGTTTACAGGCTTTGGAGGCGTGGCGAGTCCGCACCGCATAACAGCGCGGCGCCATAGCGTGCTCCAACACCCCACAGCCGAAACGCGACGAACTGTAACAATGCAGACGAACCCGTATAGACCACGAAAGCGCAATCATTTGCAATCACCAGCGTTCCCTTCCAATAGTCAAGGCGAGCCGCAGACAATCCGCCGCATGACCCACGCGTCGCCGGGTCGGCCGCGTCGAGCTGACGCCACTCTCGGGGCGAAGTTAGCAGCTCGATAGACCCCACGCAGATTCGCTCGGTGACGTCTGGAACTGCCTCGACATACGAGCCTGCGCTCAATTTCCGCACTGGCGCCGCAGCGGCGCAAGCCGACAACGAGCAGGTTTAGTGACTGCAATCGGGGCTGCGAGTTCAGCCGGCAGGGACAGCCCATCTGTCTTTTAGCCGTTTCAAACCGCCTGCGCGTATCAAGCATGCCTAATAAGGTGGCGTCGGACGAGAGCATTAAGAAACGCTGTCGGCCAGCTGGCAGCGCTGTTGGCTCGGAACAGCGACTGGCATGCCGCTACGGACACCGTTCCGGAAGCTTCGATGCACTCTTACACGAGCTCAGGGGTTGCTACACCGACCCCTGGGTAGGGGGTAGAGGAACGGATGACAAAAAAGGGGGAGGCAACGCGTGGTCAAGACGGAATCCCAGGGATGGAAGGCTGACGCCAGCCTAGAGCTCGAGGTCGAGGAGCAGTTCGGCCGCGCAATCGCTTCGTACCGAGCGAATCCACATTTGGTGGCCGAGCATGCGGGACTCGAGGAGTCGATCCGTGTAGGCGGCTACGCCCACCGCACCCTTCTGGAGTTGGTGCAGAACGCGGCTGATGCGATGTCCGGCGTCGACACGAGTGGAAGCAGCAAGCACGCTGGTCGAGTCGAAATCGTCCTCGATATCGCCAACGAGACGCTTTACTGCGCCAACGCCGGACGCCCGTTCTCGAAGAACGGTCTGATCGCTCTGATGCACGCATATATGAGTCACAAGCGCGGCGATGAGATCGGCCGCTTCGGGCTCGGATTTAAATCGGTGCTTGCTGTGACGGATGCGCCACAGATTTTCAGTCGATGCGTGTCCTTCGAGTTCAACGCCAAGAGTGCTCGAGAAGCTATTGCAGAAGTCGCGGGCGGCACGAAGAAGCATCCGCTGCTTCGCACTCCCACGCTGATAAGCGCCCAAGATCATTTCGCAAGCGACCCGGTGCTGGACGAGCTCGGCAAATGGGCCGTCACGATCGTTAAACTGCCGGGCGCGACCTCGCAGACCCTGAAGCGTCTTCGGAAAGAGATCGAGGGTTTCTCCTCTGAGTTTCTTCTGTTCGTCAGCTCAGTACGAGAAGTGAAGTTGCGCGTACTCGACAAAGACGGAGTCGATACAAGCCACGTCAGCCGAGACCTTGGCGACGGCGTGCTGAGAATTGAACGGCCCGACGGCAACGGGGACGAGTGGATCGTTCAAGATCGGATGCATTCGCCATCGTTGGCAGCACGGCAGGAAGTAGGCGAAGCCGTCTCCCGAGAGATGGTCAAAGTCACTGTTGCTATGCCCGTGCGGCACGCTCAGCAGCGTGTTGGAAAGTTCTGGTCCTATTTTCCACTGCAAGACGACACCTCAGCTTCCGCCTTATTCAACGCTCCGTGGAGCGTCAATGATGATCGAACAACACTGCTACACAACGACTACAACCGTGAGATCGTCAGCACCCTTGCCGAAATGTTCGTTGCGCTTCTTCCCAGAGTGAGCACGAATGAAGACCCAGCCGCCCACCTTGATTACCTCCCCGCACGCGGTCGCGAGAATCGCGTGTTCGGGAACGAGATCCTCTGCACCCAAGTGCCGCTGCTTGCGGCGGACCTAGAGCTCATCCCCGATGGGAGTGGGGTTCTCCGCTCGCCAGCCGAGCTCAAACCCCTCGATTTCGCCGTTACGATCGATGAAACTGCTCATCGGTCGTGGATTCAGTCGCCCAACACGGGCGAGGATGTCCCCCACTGGCGGTGCTACACGTCAACACAGCGGATGACTCGCTTACGCCAGCTCTTCGCAGTCGCCGTCGGACGTAACGTGATCGACGAAGATAGTCGCGACATGAAACGAGCGCTTGAGCTGATGCCGAAGCGCGGCCTCCTGTCGTGGCTCCGCGAGTGGGCGGAAGGATCCGACACCGACTCTGCGGCAAACGCTTTCAAGTTCGTGGTTCAACATCCTGAGCTCCCATCGATCACCCAGGCCAAGGTTGTTCAAACGACCGACGGTCTGAAAGCACTCGTTGATAAGGATATGGTCTTCCTGGAGCAGGAGGAGAACCTCACCATCGAGGGCTCCGTCTTCGTTGATCCTGACTTCATGGCTAGGCCGGGCATGGAAGACCTGCTCCGTAAGGCGGGGTTTCGAAACCTCAATCCAGTAGCGATCCTGAACGCGCGCATTTCCCAACTCTCGTCCGACTCGACTGAAGCCGCGCTCACGCGGTTCTGGGAATCGGCCAAAGGAGTTCAACCGCGGGATGCGCTCAACGCGGTCAAGGGTCGACAGCATCTCGCTGTGAAAGTACCTACGCGCGATGGTGGTTGGGCATGGCCTGCACAGGTAGTTGACCTCAGCGAGTTACTGGCGGCCGACTACCTCTCGTTAGTGCTCGACCGCGCGCGATGCGTGCCCGAAGTTGCGTACGCGCTCGGCGTGATCCGAGAGCCCGTAAAGAACTATGACTTTGATGATGAGCCGCTCAAGTACGAGTACCAGTCGTGGGTGATCCAGCGGTTGAACTCAGAGCTGGGGCCCGGAGAGAGACCCGTGGAGCGAATCAGTCTCTATCCCTCACAACAGTTCTCGCCTGGCCCGTTCTCCCTCCTGCAGATACTAAACGACGCAGGCGCATCTCTTGCGCTTCGCGAGGCCTGGACGCGGGGGCTCCTAAGTTTCGGCGATGCGATGTGGGACTGCGAAGACAATGACACCGGTATCAACCAGCGGGTGCCGTCACCCGTCCGTTGGGCGGCTGACATGTCCGGAATCGTAAACTCCACGCGCGGTTTACGTGCTCCTCGCTCGGTGGCCGCCCCATCGCTTGCACGGTATCGCGACCTTCTTCCTCTATTCATGGGTCCCGGCCAGGTGGCAGATGCGCTCGAACTTCCCGACGAACTCGAGCACGTGCCCGCGGAGCTCCTGCGCGAAGCTCTCGAAGCGGATCTTCTCCCACCGACAGTTAGCGACGACATACTTGTGGAGTTTATTTTGACTGCGAGCCGGGTCGTCTACCCCGGTGCACATCCGCGGACTATTCCTTGTCGAATAGGACGTGCTGTCGAATCACGTCCTCCTAAATCAGTTTTCACAGCCATATCCGATGAACAGCGCGAGTTTCTTATGTCGCGTCAGCGGCCATTCCTGTTCACAACGGCTGAAACCGCGACGGAACTGATCGAGGTCGTCGGCTGTCAGAGTTTTGAAGATAATTTCGCATTCTCGATGATCATCGACGGCACGCAATCCAGTGACCGCGTGCTCGACGTGTTCACGGGGCTACGCGGAACGCTCGCGGAGAAGGCCGTCGCTAACGCGGAATTGACCCGCGCAGCTGTCATCACGAAGCGTGTAACGACCCAAGATGGTGTCGAAGATCAATCCCTCGACTGGCACGTCGAAGGCTTCCACCTCTATGTAAAGGACAGCGTCGACGATGATCTGCTTCTCCCCATAGTCAACGATGCGTTCAGCCTCCAGCTCAACAACGCCGACATGACCGGCATTCGCCAGGCGGGAATCGATCTCCGATTGGAGAAGCTCCGAATAGAAGCCAACGCAGCGGATTCAGACTCTGCCAGGCTCGACACCTACTTCGGGCCAGACGACCTTCGGGAAGCTCTTCCTAAGGGATTGTGGCAGGCGCTTGAGTTTCAAGGTCTCGTCAACGAGTCGACTTCAGTCGCTGAGTTATATCTCACGGTTTACGGCGCCGACTCGATCAAATTTCTCGCCGACCTGTTCAGGGCCGAGGGCTTTCCTGACGTACCCGACCAGTGGGCTGGCGGCGCGAGAACCATCTCATGGCTGCGAAAGATGGGGTTCGCACCGGAGTACGCAGGCCGGCGAACCGTACACCAGGAAGCTGAGTTCGTCGTGCCGGGAAAGATCCGCTTGAACGACCTCCATCCGTTCCAGAAGAAGATTAGGAAAGATCTAAAGGAGATCCTGACGCGGCGCGATGACGAGGGCCGATCGAAGAAGGCAATGGTCGAGTTGCCGACAGGAGCCGGGAAGACCCGCGTGGCAACCGAGACGGTTCTCCGACTGTTTAAGGAGGAAGACCTTCGAGGTCCGGTTCTATGGATTGCGCAATCAAAAGAGCTCTGCGAACAAGCCGTACAGACTTGGAGCACAGTCTGGCGTGGCCTCGATGACGAACGTCCACTAACGATTGGACGTCTCTGGGAAAATAACGACGTCCATGAACCGGACACCGAGTTCAGTGTGGTAGTTGCTACTGATGCGAAGCTCGACGTGGTTCGCAAACTGCCGGAGTACGAGTGGCTGAGCAAGGCGACCGCGGTCATTATCGACGAAGGTCACCGGGCAGGCGGTTCTGAGTTGTACACAAGGCTTCTCGACTGGCTGGGCATTGCCGGCCGAGGTTGGGCCCGGCCTCTCGTCGGCTTGTCAGCTACACCGTTCAAGGGCACCTCAGACGAGTTGACGCGCCGACTTGCCAGCCGCTTCGGCAATGTCATTTTAAAAGCCTTCGAAGAGAACGCTTATAAAGAACTAGCGGAGCTTGGCATCCTGGCGACGGTCCGCCACGAGGTTCTGCAAGGTGTAGATGTTGAGATGTCGGCCGCTGAGCGTACCGAGGCGACGAGCCTTCGCCGAATCAATCAGACGGTGCTCGACCGAATTGGCCAAGACCACGAACGCATGTCGATCTTGGTGAAGCACATTATGAATTTGGATCCGAACTGGCCGGTCTTGGTCTTCACTCCGAGCATCCTGTCCGCTCAAGTCCTTGCTGCAACACTTCGCTACCGGGGCATCATTGCGGAATCGGTAAGCGGCCAAACCGGTCGCCAGCAGCGACGCGACGTCATCGACAAGTTCAAGCGCGGCGATATTCGAGTACTTACCAACTGCGACTTGCTGATTCAGGGCTTCGATGCGCCCGGCGTGCGAGCCCTTTACATTGCAAGACCAACGTTCAGTCCTAACGCATACATTCAGATGGCAGGTCGCGGGTTGCGCGGTCCCAAGAATGGCGGCAAAGAGGAGTGTTTGATCGTGGATATGGCCGACAATTTCGGTGACATCAACGAGTATCTCGGCTTCCGGGAGTACGAGGACCTTTGGCAGGTACAGAAGGCATGATCCTCGTTCCCGACCTACCCACGATCCTTCAGATCGCCGACAGCAACGCAGAGAAGCACGTCGCCCGATTGCTTAGCTCGGTAGTCGGCCCGCAGGACGCAGTCGCGTTCTACTCGGTGAAGCTCCGATCGCACAAATACAAGCAGCAAGCGGAGGCGGATTTTGTCCTCCTCTGGAACGGATTGGTAGTCGTAATCGAGGTCAAGGGTGGCGGTGTTCGCAATGTCGATGGAGTGTGGTGGTCCATCGACCGGCATGGCGAGTGGCACAAATTGACCGAATCACCAATGGATCAAGCCACGTCAGCCATGCACGCCCTGACCGACGTCCTTCGCGAGGAGGGAGTCGGTTGGTTTCCGCGAGAAGCTGTTGTGATTACCCCCGATATTGAGGCTCCTCCACATGCCGTCGGTTGGAAGCCGACTCATTGGCTCGCTCGTGACGAAATGACGATAGAAGGACTATCAGTCGCATTGACGACGGTAACGGAGTCGAATTCGACCGGCGCCCCGCGCAACACCAAAGTAGCCAGGCCCAAAGATCTGCGCGACCGCCTGTTCGGAGAGTTCACCCGGATGCCCGTTATCGACGCGCAACGCGGGGCCGTCATCGAAGAGCAGAATCGAGCGACTGAAGATCAGGCGAGAGTTCTCGCGTCGCTGGCGCGCAACGATCGCGTGATGGTTCTCGGCGGGGCGGGCACAGGGAAGTCACTCGTGCTTGTTGAAGCCGCGAAGCTCGAGGCCGAAACTGGGCGATCAGTCTTGATTACTTTCCACTCGCCCGACCTCGCCAGGTTCTTCGAACCCTTCATTGGCGAGAGGGACATCGATCTCATAGCTTTCGGCGACCTGCCCGATCGCGACTGGGACGTCGTCCTGATCGACGAAGCGCAGGACCTCATGACAGTCGAGGCGATGGACCGCCTCGACTCGGTGATCAAGGGTGGCCGCTCGGCAGGCCGGTGGCGCATGTTCCTGGATCCCAATAACCAGGCACATGTGGATGGCCGCTTCGACAGCGACGTTTTTGAAATTGTTGCTGCGGAGGCTCTTTCCTTGGATCTGAGACGCAACGTCCGCAATACGAAGGCAATCGTCCACGTAGTTCAGCAGTACTTAGGCGCTGATATCGGCGATCCGGGAATCGTCCTCGGGGACGCTATCCGCTGGCACTGGTCGTCCGGCGCGGCGGACGTCGATGAGGCGGCCGGTATAGCTCGCGAGCTCATCGCCAACGGAGCGAGCCGTAAGTCGATCTGGATCATTAGCGTCAGCGGAACCCCTTCGGAGACATCAACGCACGACTCCATCACGGTGACCACTCCCCGAACGGCCAAAGGTTTTGAAGCCGACTACGTCATTGCCTGCGATCTACCGTCTGAATACGACGCCGCTGGCTTGGCCGCATTCTACGTTGCAGTTACGCGTGCTCGAGTGGGACTGCACATCGTGGCAACGCCGGACGACAAGAAGCGCCTTCAGGAGCTTGCACAACGGCGAGGAGGAACGCGTTGACACTAAACGAGGCGCAGCGCATTGCGTTGGGACACATCCGTTCCGCGTACGTCGGGCCGGAAGCAGGTCCGGACGAGATCCTCTACAACAGGCCTCATCTCCAGTACGCGGTCGGAATGCTGTTTCCGTCAGAGTCCGAGGTTGAGCCGGCCCCGATTCCTGGCGAGGGAAGCGAGTTCCTCCCCAGCTCAGTCCAGGAAGGCGACGTCGAAGAGGCTGGGGCAACCACGCCACTCGCCGAAGATTGGCGGCCCTCGTCAGTCGCCATTTCTTTCGTTACCGATGCGTCGTCCGTCTTCGTCAACCTGTCGGCTGGAACGTACAAGGCAGTAGCCGATGATGGACCACCCCGGTGGCAACGCCGTGCGGTCGAGCTCACCGATATTGAGCTCAGTCGAACGACGACCTCAGATCGACTTTCAGTCAATGATGTTCCGATCGAAATCGGCTCTCGTTGGCGCAATTTCGGTAGTGCTCAGCTCGTTACGGTGCACGTCCGGGTAGCGGTTAAGACCACAGGAGACGACAAGCTGGACATCCCCAGAATGCTTTTTCAGGTGGCCCTTGCGGTGCGACCTTCGAATGCCGGACGCGTGCTCGAGTACGAAGACGCGAGAGCGTTTGACCTCGACGCCGAATCAGCCGAACTACGTCTCCGGTACCGCAACCGCAAGGTGTATGCGGTCGGACATGGTATGGCCGCTGACTGGAAAGTCGATGACGGCGCGTGTTCCGAGGTTTTCCTAACCCCGGTTCCAGCGTTCGTTGTCCCGACCGTCGAGATTACTGGGTTCGAAGAGGGAACGGAGGAATCCCGAGCCCTTCGGCTTGCCGATCTGTCGCGAATGGACTCCGCCCCCGAAGAGGTACTGCCCGCCCTCGAAGCCTTCGTTCTGGCGTTCTCGAAATGGGTTGCGGAACAAGAGTCACGCGCCGACGGGTTTGGGGCCCAACAGACGATCGCACGCACCATTGCCAAGCGCTCGCGCGTAGCTGTTGATCGGATGCAAGCCGCTGTCGAGCTCTTAGCCGAGGCCGATCAGGGGGAGCTGCGAACTGCGTTCGCCTTGGGTATGGCGGCGATGAGATTGCAGATGCGGCAGTCGGCGATCAATCGCGGACTGCCCCCCGGCGAACCAATGTGGCGTCCGTTCCAGCTTGGCTTTCTACTGATTTCGCTTGCCTCGACCGTCGATGAGCGGCATCCCGAGCGAGACCTGGTTGACCTGATCTGGTTTCCCACAGGCGGAGGGAAAACTGAGGCGTATCTCGGGTTGGCGGCGATCGAGATTTTCCGTCGCCGCCTCGCGTACGGCGTTGCGGGCGGCGGCACTGCTGTCATCACTAGGTACACGCTTCGGCTTCTCACTGCACAACAATTCCAACGTGCCGCGGCCTTGGTCTGTGCGATGGAAATCCTCCGTGACTCCGATGACCGAGTGAAAGGTATGCACCGCTTCACAATCGGACTCTGGGTAGGCAACGAAGTAACGCCTGCCACCCTTCCTGAGGCGAAGAAGGCACTAGAGCGATTACATAAGGCGGCAAGACCTGAAGAGGCCAACGGGTTTCAGGTCGAAAGCTGCCCTTGGTGCCAAACCGTGATGGTCCCGAGCCGACGCAGCGACGACCACTCGCGCTATGGGTTTCGCTTCGTTGGAAACGACTTCGTCATTCACTGCACCAACCCACAATGCGAATTCAACAACGAACTGCCACTGTCTGTCGTCGACAACGTGCTCTACGACGCTCCGCCGACGATCCTGCTCGCGACGGTCGACAAATTCGCGCGGCTGCAGTTTAAGCCAGAAGCTGGCGCTCTTCTCGGTCTCAACGGCATGTACCGCCAACCCTCGATGATTATCCAGGACGAGCTGCACCTCCTATCCGGGCCTCTCGGAACGACGGTGGCGGTGTTCGATGCAGTCATCCAGCTCCTGCTCAGCAAGAACGGATCGACGCCAAAGATCATCGCGTCGACGGCCACCATCCGGGCGTCTGACGAGCAGGTCCAGGGGCTCTACGGACGATCCGTCGCGCTCTACCCCCCAGCCGGTCTCGACGACGACCGAACTTTCTTCTCTCGCCCTGTTGAATCCGGTGAAGGTCGCCTGTACCTCGGACTGATGCCGCAGTCGGTATCGCAAGCATCAGCCCTCGTAGCGGCCAGCGCGCCCCTCATCGAACTCCCTGCTGTTCTCGAGGCGGCGAAAGTCGGTACAAAGCGAGACGCCTACTGGACTTTGGTGATGTACCACAACAGTCTTCGCGAGCTCGGTCGATCGGGAACGCTCGTAGTCGATGACGTCAACGGCCGGCTGGAGACACGTTCAGAGCGCTTGGGACTACCACTACGCAAGGTGCGGGGACCTCGGGTGCTCGAGTTGACGAGCCGCCGCGGCGCTGATGAACTTCCAAACGATCTGCGAGAGCTCGGCCTCGAGATCGACAAGTCCTCGGAAGCAATCGACGTCGTCCTGTCCTCGAACATGCTCTCGGTTGGCATCGATATTCCCCGTCTCGCATTGATGCTCATGGTCGGACAACCGAAGACAACCGCGGAGTACATCCAAGCAACCAGTCGGGTGGGCCGCGGCGACAACAAAGGAATAGTCGCTACGCTGTTCCGATCGAACCGTGCTCGAGACCGATCGCACTTCGAGACATTCCGGGGCTATCACGAAGCGCTATACCGAAGTGTCGAGCCTACGAGTGTGACGCCATGGTCGCTGTCTTCCCGGGAGCGATCGCTTGCAGGCGCGCTTGTTGCGTTGCTAAGACAGTCTTTTCAGATTCTGGCGGATGACAGCGCAGCGAGGGCACTCGACCTGGACGAGCAGCGACTCCGCAACGCCATCGATGGAGTTATCGGTGAACTACTCGGTTTCGTTGAGCGTTCCGACCCCGGCGAGAAGGACGCGACTGAAGAAGAGCTCGGCAGACTATTGAGAGAATGGGACTCCCGCGCTACTACTGCACGCAAGGACAACGCCCCACTGCGCTATGACCGGCGAGTTCAGACAGACGAGGCGCTCCTAAAGCGTTTCGGGCAGACCGGGGAAGGATGGCTCGTGGGGGACTCGATGCGGTCGGTTGAAGAGAACGTGGCGGTCGAAGTCCAAGAACCACTCCAGGAGGCGCGCCGTGCAACCGATCAAACATGACCTTCGCCTCTCCGAGACTGTAGCACCGTACGGCGTCGGTGCGATCGTCGATGTTCGCGGTGAGTCGTTGATCGCGCCGGACACATCATGGTGGGATCGCAAGTTCGCCGCCAGGATTTCCTGCGATCGGTTGACTTCACGACTCGGCGCCGGAGAGCTCCGCCAAGCGCCCACGCACGCCGGTCGTGCGGCGAAAGACACTGCAAGCCTGATGTACTGGCGATTCCCTGCGTGGCGATTCTGCGAACGATGCTCCCGCCTGTCAATGCTGACAGGACGAGAGAAGGGCCGGTTCGTCAACAAATGCGAATGCGGCGGCATGCTGGTGCCCATGCGTTACGTGGCGATTTGTAAGGGCGGCAGCCATGTCATGGACATCCCGTGGTTCAAATGGGCACATCGTGGCCACGACAAGGGAGTCACCGAGGCGGTGAGATTCTGCCGCGGGTATACCGAGCTCAAGTTCATTCGGTCCACAGATAAGGGCGAAGGGCTCGCGTCTCTCCGGGTCATTTGCAACAAGTGCAAGCGATCACGGCCCCTCACCGAGCTTGTGCGCGAAGGCGCACTCCGAGCAGACGGTATCAAGTGCGAGAGCCGCCAGCCTTGGGAGGAAGAGGCTGCTGTCAAAGCCCCGTGTGAGTTCCCACTCATCGCGGTTCAACGCGGTGCTACGGGAAACTACATCGCGGAAAGACTCTCAGCTCTCGATATTCCGGAGGCGCCGTCACAGTCAGAACAGATGGCGGCGAAGATTCGCGGCCACGTCTACTTCGAGAAAGTGGTCGCGGACAATGGAGGCCCACAGGCCGAGTTGGTGGCGGGGTGGATCGCGGAGGAGTTGAACGTTCCTCGCGATATTGTGCTCAGTATCGCCGCCGGCGAGGACAGCGACGACGGAGCACCCATTCTCGATATAAAGGATGGTGAGTGGTCAGCCTTCGTAGACAAACTGAGCCGCGGACAAGACCGTAGCGTTGGAGATTTCGTAGTCGACGGCTGGAGCCAGCGTAGCGAGTTTCCCGGCCCGGATGAGTTGACGCGAAGGCTCGCCGGAATCGGCCAGGTGCATCGCGTACGCGAGGTGCAGGCACTCCTGGGTTTCAGGCGCCACGACCCTGGCGCGGCGTTCATCAAGGCCGACCTAGGCCCGGATTCCGTGCGAAATCCGATCTACCCGTCCATCGAACTCTTCGGCGAGGGCATCTTCCTCCGATTCGATGAGGACGCAATCTCGGAGTGGGAGACTCAGGCTCGGGTTCAAGACAGGGCCGACATACTGGTGAAAGCGCGCGAGAACGCTCAGTGGGCCGACCGCCTCGATGTGCCGGAACCACGCTATGTCGCACTCCACACGATCGCGCACCTACTCATCCGCCGGCTGGCTTTCGCGAGCGGGTACACATCGGCTGCGCTCCAAGAGCGGATTTACGCCAACTCGAACCGGGCCGACCGCACAGCGGGAATATTGATCTACACGGCCGCAGGAGATGCACAAGGAACCCTCGGCGGCTTGGTACGTCTGGGCCAGCCATCGCGACTCATTCCGCTTTTGATCGCGGCACTAGACGAGGCGGACGTCTGTTCCAACGACCCTGTCTGCATCGAGAGTGATCGACAGGTGTCGTCACGAATGAACTTGTCGGCCTGTCATGGCTGCGCACTGATCAGCGAGACTTCCTGTGAAGTCGGGAACCGGTTGTTGGACCGCCGGCTGGTTCTCGGCGGCAACAACGTGCCTGGCTTCCTGGAAGCAGTATTACCGCAGCTCCGGGAGGCAGCACGGCTCGACGCTTGATGGCGAGGCGGGGCGACCGGGGTGGAAGCGGCGTAGTAGCAGACCGGCGCCTTTGCCGCCGCAGCCTGCGCGCAGGTTATCCACAAGGCGGTCGGCGTGCCGATGGCGTCATGTCATGTGCCGTGAATAGCATGGTGCCGTGTCCAAAGCCCTGAGGATGATCGATCTGTTCGCGGGTTGCGGCGGGATGACCGAGGGCTTCAAGCGGCACGGATTCAAACCCGTCCTGTCGGTGGAGTGGAACCTGCACGCAGCCGCGACATACGCGTCCAACCACGGCAAAGCACACACCTTCTGGGGCAGTATCGACGACGCTCTGGAGCGCGAGATACCGAAAGCCGACGTCGTCATCGGTGGCCCCCCTTGTCAGGGGTTCTCGAACCTCGGAAGCAAGGACGTAAACGATCCACGCAACAAGCTGTGGAAGCGCTACTTGGAAGTGGTCGAGCGCGCGCAACCGGACGTCTTCGTCATCGAAAACGTATCCAGATTCCGACAGAGTTCCGAGTTTCAGTTGCTCGTCGACGAGGCCGCGACCGGCAGGATCGCCGACTACGAACTGACCCACGACGTCTTGGTCGCCGCAGACTTCGGCGTCGCTCAGAAGCGACCACGTGCGATCGTCATCGGATCGCGGATCGGAAAGATCGAACCGCCGAGGCCTACTCATTCCAGAGACCTTCAACTCGGAACCAAGCCGTGGGCAACTGTCCGCGACCGCATCTTCGGTCTCCCCGAACGTCCGATCACTACCGAGCTGCCGCAGACTCAGACGTCCTATTTCGGGCAAGTCGTGCCGGGTGAGTTCAAGTGGCTGGACTTGCACTTCGGCCGCACGCCGCGCGCATTCTCACTACAGCGATATGACTGTATTCCGCCCGGCGGGGGTCGGTTCGACCTACCTGACGAGCTTCGCTCAGAGTGCTGGCGGAACAAGCCATCGGGGACCACCGATGTGATGGGACGAATGCGTTGGGATGCACCGTCGCTCACGATTCGTACGGAATTCTTCAAGCCCGAGAAGGGCCGTTACCTCCATCCCCAGTGGGAGCTGGACAGGCCTAGCCGGCGCGTCAATCGAGTTATCACGCATCTCGAAGCGGCTCTGCTACAAGACTTTCCCGAGTCATATGCCTGGTGTGGGTCGAAGATCGAGATTGCGCGACAGATTGGGAACGCGGTACCCGTGGGGCTCGCGTCTGCCGTCGCGAAGCAAATCCGCTCGGCACTCAGGGGATAAACCGCCCTGGTTCCAAGCGCTCGCCGCCAACCTGACGTTGGCCTAACCCCCTGAGCCGAGGCGTAGCGTTGCGAGGACAACGCTCCGTACGTCCTCCGCGGACCTTCGGCAGTCCAACAGATCTGTCACGCGCTGTACCGAGCACCTGCGCGAGATGTTCGAAAGCCGCGGCGGCGAGGTCCGCTACCGCACCAAGGTCGAGCAGATCCTCGTCGACAACGGCAAGGTCAGCGGTGTGCGCTGCAAGGACGGCCACACCATCACCGCCCCTATCGTCGTCTCCAACCTCTCGCCCGACACCACCCTCACCGAACTCGTTGAGCCTGAGCATGTCTCGACGGAGCTTCGAGAACGACTCCAGGGACGTGACCACCGTGCCTCCTTCGTCCAGATGCACTTCGCCCTCGACGGGCTCCCCGAGTTCGCCCCGCCGTACGACCTGCTCAACGAGCCCGGTATGCAACCGTCCGTCGGCATCTTCGGCTCACCCGAAGAACAACAACGCCAATGGGAAAACGCCTGCCGCGGCGTCGTTCCCGACAACCCGTCGCTGGGCATCCAGATCCCGTCAGTGCACGACCCGAACATGGCCCCGCCCGGCAAGCACGCCGCCAGCGCCTACGCCTACGCGTTCCCCGTCGAATCTCCCCGCGACAAACACGGCCACCTGAAAAACGAGATGGCCCAACGCGTCATCGACAAGATCACCCGCTACGCGCCGAACTTCAAGGACATCCAGATCCGGCACATCACCTTCGCGCCGTACCACATGAACACGATGTTCGGCGCCCCCGCCGGAGACTTCTGCCACGGCCTGCTGCACCCAGACCTCATGGGTCCGAACCGGCCCGGCCCGAAGGGATTCTGCGATCTACCGATCGGCATCGACGGGCTCTACCTTGCCGGCGCCGGATGCCACGGCGGCCCCGGCATCACCTTCATCCCCGGATACAACGCCGGCTACCAGGTCCTCGACGACCTCGCCGGTAACGATCAGCGGAGGTAAACCTGGTCTTCTTTCGGGTATCCGCCGCCCGCCGTCGCGACGTGCACGTGGTCGTAATGGTTGGCGGTGTCTCCGCCGCGGTCCGACATCACCTTCTTCGAGCCGTCCGCACGGTAGAGCGTCTGCCGCCAGATGACGTGCTCGAGGCCGAAGCGTTGCGCATTCGCCAAGACGTACGCGACCACTTTGTCCCCGAGCTCCTTGCCCGCCGCCGAGCGGGGGTCCGGGATCATCACGTCGATGGCCAATCCATGCGGGTGCCATTTCAAGGAATCGGCACGAACGCCGCCGATGGTGAGGATCTCCGGAAACTGGGCACTCACTGCGCGCGCCGCCAAGACGGTATCGACCTGCAACCCGTTCTCCGGCGCCTTGCCGCGCGGCAACGTGGGCGGGGGAACTGGGACGGGCGGTCGCGCAGCCATCAGGTTCACTGCCGGTGACGGCGGCTGTGGCGCCGCGGCGACCTCGCAGCACCCTTTAGATTTACGGACCTGCGAATAGCTGTCTGCGCCGACGCCAAACAAAGCGACCGCCGTAACTACGCCCGCCACTACCGCCAAGCGCGAAGACCGCCGCATCTTGGCAAGTGAGTGTCTTCCCATCGCCGGCGGACGATACCCACCGCCCCTATGTGGTGACCAATCGCCCGTAGGCACTACAGCATCGCGGTAATCGCCCCGCTTGCCGGGTAAATTTGCACTTCAGACGCGATTTGCACGGCCGGGCCATAAGTCGCCAGCAAACAAGAGGGCGATTTGCTGCGTGGCGTACGTCATGAACGACGGGAGAATGTGACGCACGCCCAGCGGCCGTACCGGCGCGGCGATCGCACCCACATATTCACCGATCGTCAGCCATCTCAAACACGCGGCCAACTCGGGCGCCCGCGGAAGTTCTCCGACGGTATCGCTATTGCGCCGGCTTCCTCGCCACCAACCACGCTTCGCCGTCACCTTCGCCCGAGGCAATGACCTCGAGCTGAGCGAAGGCCATGGTCAACTCGCCCGGTTGCACGCGGAAGCGCCCGGGAGCAGCGCCGACCACGCTCAGCGCTGAGATCGCCAGCAGCCCACCAGGCACCAACCGGTCGACGATCGACCGGTCAAGCCGAGAATCGCGGAAGCGGTGACAGACCACGACGTCGACAGGCGCACCTGCCGGTAGACCATCGTCGAGATCGACGACATCGAACCGACACCGCTCCCCCACGTCTGCGCGGGCCGCCAGTTCCCGTGCCTGATCAATGGCCGCCGACGAGATATCGACACCCCAGACGTCCAGGCCTCGACGTGCGAGCCACACGCTGGCGATTCCCGGGCCGCACGCCAGATCGAGTGCCCTTCCCCGCGTAGGGAACTCGGCCTCATATGGAGCGAACACCGCAGGGATCTCGGCTGCGGAGACACCGGGGCTTACGCGGGTTCGGTAGCGCTCGTCCCAGCGGATGCGATCCTGCTCGCTCACGAACCAGCGCCTTTCGAAGAGCGCGGACTACGCCGGCCCCTCGAGGTTGCCCTTGCGGACATCCTCGCGACACTGCGCCCGCGTCTGACCCGTCTGGCTGACGCAGACCTGCACCTGCTCCTCGATACCGGCGGGGAACACCTCCTCGGTCGGATGCGGCGTAGCCGTCGGACTCGGCACCGGGCCCTTGTAGATCGACCAGACCTCATCGCCCGTCGCCGGCAGGCGCGAGCAGAACGCCTCCTGCCCGTTCGTCGTCACTCCCGCCGCACCGAGAGTCGCGCAGTCGGCGCCGATCAGGACGACCGGCACATCCGGCTTCGCTTCGGCCTTCTCGGTCGACTCGTCCCACTTCGCCACCCCCAGGCCGACCGCGATCGCGACCCCGATCAGCACCGCGACGGCTCCCGCCGCCAACAACACCCGGCGTGGTCGCCGCGGCGTCGGCGCGGCTTTCGCGTGCTTGCTCTTCTTTCTCGCCGCCACAGCCGGTGCCGTCGGATCGGTGGCGCCCAATTCCCGTGCCACCGTTGACAATCCCTCGGCCATCGCCTCGGCGAACTCGGTGCAGGTGTCATAGCGGTCGGCCGGTGACTTCGACAACGCCCGCTCGAATGCGGGGCCCAACCCCGACAACTCCGGGATGCGCTCACCGATCGCCGGCGGTTGCGCGGTGAGGTGGTTACTGATCACCACGGCGGGATTGTCGTGCTGGAACAGCTGCTGGCCAGTGAGCAGGTGAAATGCCGTCGCCGCCAGCGCATATTGGTCGGCTCCACCATCGAGCGCCTGTCCCATCAGCTGTTCGGGCGCCGCGTACGCCACCGTGCCGACGGTCATGTCGGTAGCGGTCAGACCGGACGAGTCCTGCACCCAGCGCGCAATACCGAAGTCAGCCAACAAGGCTCGGCTGTACTTCTGGCCATCCTGCGCCAGCAGGATGTTCGACGGCTTCACATCACGGTGCAGCAGCTCCCGCTGGTGCGCGTAATCCAGCGCGTCGGCAACACCCGACACGATCCGCACCACATCGTCCGGCGGCAGGCCGGCGCCCTTGCGCTCACGCAACACCTGGCCGGCATCGGTGCCCTCGACGTAATCCATCGTGATCCACAGCTGCCCGTCGAACTCGCCGCGATCGTGCAGACCGACGATGTTCGGATGCCACAGGCGCGCCACCATGTCCGCCTCGCGGTTGAACCGCTCGCGGTACTCGCGGTCGACAGTGAACTCAACCGGCAGGATCTTGAGTGCCTCGTAGCGCGGCAGCCGCGGATGCTGCACGAGGTAGACCTCGCCCATGCCACCCTTACCCAGCGGTCGCACCACCGTGTAGCCGGCGAAGGTGTCCCCTTCTTCTAACGCCACGGCTTCCCACCCCACACGATGCCGGTCTCGCCCCTACCCGCCATGGCAAGACTCTCGCACGTCGCCGGAAGACCTGCCGTTTCGGGTTCACACTCCACAGTTCTCCCCCACGCCGAACCGGACCCGCCGAGGGTCGCCGCGACCTCGGCTGAACCGACAGCCCGGCGTCGATCAGCGCGTTAGGCTCCGGCCGTGGCCAACTACGTCACAGAGATCGGCCTCTTGATCATCGGGATCTTCCTGCTGTTCCGCGGGCTGCCCGGCGTTCTGCAGTTGCTCGGTGCGCTCGGCTGGCAGCGCGTCCCGGGGAACATGCTCGGCTCCGGCGTCGCGGGCTATCAGACGCAAGCCGGCGGTGGGCACATGGGCGCCAACGTTGCGCGCTCCGTCGTCGGCTACCAATACCAAGTCGGCGGGCAGACCTTCGTCGGCCAGCGCGCAGGCTTCGGCACACCCCTCGGCTTCGGCATGGGCCTCGGCGGCATCGCCTCCGCGCAAGCCTCCCGGTATGCGCCCGGCCAGACCGTCGACGTCTGGGTCGACCCCAACAATCCGATGAACTCGGTACTGCGCCGCAGCGCTCCTTCGTCCCTGGTGATGACGGCGCTCGGCGTCGCCGTGCTGATCGCCGCGGCAATCTCGCTGATGGGCTGACGTGGTAGACGACCGCTTCGCGCTCAGCCGTCGGCGGCTCCTGCAGCTCGCCGGCTTGGGGGCTGTCGCCAGCGGCTTGCCCCTGGACGTCGCGCAGGCGGCCCCGCCCTCCCCGAGCGTCCTGTGTCGCAGCGCTTGGGGCGCCAAGCCGCCGCGTCCAGGCGGCACGCCCCACACCCCTGTCCGTATGACGATCCACCACACGGCGGTCACCCTCGGCGACAACTCCAACGCGCCGGCGCGCCTGCGCCAGCATCAGCACTATCACCAAGACACCCACGGCTGGATCGACATCGCCTATCACCTCAGCGTCGATCGCAACGGCAACATCTACGAGCTGCGCACGCCTGAGCTCGTCGGCGACACCGCCACCAACTACGACCCGACCGGCCACTTCCTCGTCGTCTGCGAAGGCAACTTCGACGAAGAGGCCGTCACCGAGGAACAGCTCAACGGTGCTGCGCTCGCATTCGCCTGGGCCGCACAGCGTTTCGACATCCCAACCGACACCCTCGCCGGGCACCGCGACGCCAGCCACGACACCTCATGTCCGGGCGCCGACCTCTACGCCCACGTCGTCGACGACGACCTCAAGAACCGCGTCGACGGCATCCTTACCGCGGGTACCGTCGACCTTCGCACCATATGCGGGCCCGAGGCATCACAAGCCGTCGAGGAGATCGAAGCGGGCATCCGCTGAACCGCGTTTCGCCTGTGACGCATGAGGCCTAAAGGCGCTCGCCGTCGGTCAGATGCTCGGATGACCCCGATCCCAGCAAACGAGACCATAGGGAAACCCCGGATTCCTCTACACAGGCATCTGCGTAGCGTCTACACCAGATGAACCCCAGAAGGGGCTGAAAGTAGACAAATTCAAGATCATGCATAGTGAGCCACCCAATGGTTCACACCCGCAAAGCGCAGGCGCCGCCTATCCCAGCAACCTTATGCGGGACGGGCTCACGGCAATGCCATTCGGCTCTCCGCTAGAAGGACACCACCATGGATTATCGCCACCCGTACTATGACCAGCAGCAGCCGGCCGTCCCATGGCCTGAGGACTACGCCGATCCAGAACCCAAGCAGGGCAGACGAAATCACGTCATCACCGCGTCGCTCTCCGGGGGCATCGCGGTGCTAGTCCTGGCGGTCGGCGTTCTGCTGGGCCTCCAGCTGAAAGGCTCCGACTCCGACGACAAGGCTCCGCCGAGCCCGGCACCGACCGTCGTCGCAAGTGCTCCGAACGCCCCTGCGCCCACGGTGCCGCGAGAACCGGTCGGCCGTTCCAGTCGACCGCCGACAGATCCCGCGCGCTTGGACCGGTCGACATACCAATCGCTGACCGCGCGCGAGTTCGCCCTCATGGCCAAGGATCCCGACGCCTGGGCAGGCCGAAAGATCGTCGTCTACGGCGTGATCACGCAGTTCGATCCGGCGACGGGCGCCACGACCTTCCGCGCCGATACCGGGCCCGCGCCGGTGACGAACGTCTACGACTATGACCAGAACACCCTCATCACCGCTCGCGAAGCGGACATGGTCGCCAACTTCGTCGAGAAGGACCGGGTGACGATGTACGTCGAGGTGCAAGGGGCGATGACCTACGAGGCTCGGCTCGGATCGACGACGGTCCCGTCACTCATGGCCAACATCATCGAGAGCTCCAGCCGCCCCGCACCACGACCGGCCCCCGCGACGTACCCCGCCACCGTGCCTGATGTCGACACCGCAAGCGGTGATCAACTGCGCTCGATCGCCGCGAGCGACAAGCCGATGGTGCTGGCAACCATCGTTGACACCTGGGTACCGCAATTGAGTTCCAAGCGGCTCGGATTGGTCGCTGAAGGACGCACGTGGACCCACGCGGCGATCTTGGCCGAGCACCAGCGGCTCCGGCAGACGTACCCCGGTGCCCGGCTGCTGTGGTCAGGGGACTGGTCGACGTTCTCGGAGTCCAATTTCTGGGTGACGATCGCGGGGCCCACGTTCCCCACCGCCGACGGCGCCTTGGCGTGGTGCAGAAGCGCCGGGTTCGACCGCGACCACTGCTTCGCGAAATTGGTCAGTACCACTCACGATGTCGAGGGCAGCACCGACTACAACTGAGCCCCCTCAGGCGTCGCGGACCGCCAGGACCGGCCACCGGTCGGGCACGCCCTTGAGTTGGTGGGCGCCCCTGTCGTCGAACACGATCCGCGATCCGAGCACCAACGGCGGGATCGCTCCGGACACCAGCACCTCCCCCGGCCCCGCGAGCCCCATGATCCGGGCCGCGATGTGCACCGCGATGCCGTGCACGTCGCCGTCGGCCATCTCGACCTCACCGGTGTGCAGGCCGGCGCGAATCGTGAGCCCTAGATCGTCCAGCGCGTCGCGGATCGCGCACGAACAGTGGATCGCCCGGGCCGGGCCGTCGAAAGTCGCCAGCGCACCGTCACCGGTGAACTTCACGACCGAACCTCGCGCACCGGCCACGTGACGCTCCACGACCCGGTCATGTGCGGCGAGCGCGGTCGACCACGCCTCGTCGCCCAACCGCGCCGCGCGTTCGGTCGACCCGACGATGTCGGTGAACAACACTGTCGACAGCACGCGGTTTGTCGGGACGGTGCCGCGGCCACCGGTGAGAAACGACTCGATCTCGTCGACGACGACGTCCGCGTCTCCCGCGAACCAGACGTGATCGTCACCGTCGAACTCCACCAACCGGGCATGCGGAATTCGGTCGGCGACGTACTGCGCATGCCCGTCTCGCACGTGGCGGTCGCCGCGGCGGTGCATCACCAGCGTCGGCGCCTGAATGCTCTCCAGCACCGGCCGAACGTCGGTGCGCACGAATAGATCGAAGATGTCCGCGAAGTAGCCCGGGCCGCCGGCCAGCCGCTCACCTCGCGCCATCCACCGACGCTTCGCCGGATCCGATTCCCAACTCGGCGTCAGGTGGACAGCGTTAGCTCGCCCCACGCTTTCCTCGCACCACCGGACGTACTCGGTCAGCGTCGGCTCGGGCATCCCGAACGGCTGGTCGGGCGTGCGGGCGAAGTTCGCGAACGGACTCCACAGCACCAGCGACTTCACACGATGCGGATGGCTGGCCGCCAGCAGCATGACCGGCAACGCCGACTCGGACATCGCGAAGATCGAAACACGTTCGCTACCAACGGTATCCAGAACTGCCAGCAAACCGTCGACCCACGACTGCATCGCCGGCCGATCGCAGATCGGCACCGCATCCGAGCTGCCGACGCCGAGTAGGTCGGTCAGGATCAGCCGACTGAACGACGACAGCCTGCGAAAGTGACCGGCGACAGTCGGCTCGTCCCACAGCAGATCTATCGGGAACGTGGCGGTGGGAACCCACAGAAGATCCGGCCCGCCGTCACCGACCACCTGATAGGCGAGGTGAACATCGCGGTCCCGGGCATAGACGGTTTCGGGGCTGGCCGCCATTCTCCGAGCATGCCACCGCCGAACGCAGGACGGACTCGTTCGCGTGATGGTCGCCGGGCACACCCCAGCACCGTCACAGGTTTGTCTAGGCCCAGAAGTGAACCCTAAGGCCTACGGCGACGTAAATTGATTGACAGGCTCATTACCGCCCTCACGGGGATCGGAGGACCGCCCTGCTGTACCGGATCGCCCGACTGGCCCTTCGCACGCCACGCACCGTCATCGCGGTCGCGGCGCTGATGACCGTCGTGCTCGGTGTCCTCGGCGTCCCAGTCGCCAACAAGCTGTCGCCCAGCGGGTTCCAAGACCCGAACTCCGACTCGTCTCGAGCCACCCAGCTGCTGACCGGCAAATTCCGTCAGGGCGACGTGCAGTTGCTCATCACCGTCTCGTCACCCGACGGCGTCGACAGCCCCGCCGCCAGGGCCGCGGGCGTCGACATCGTCGACAACTTGAAACGCTCCCCACACGTCGCGGACGTCACCTCGCCGTGGACCGTCCCGCCCTCGGCCGCCGCCGATCTCATCAGCAAGGACCGCAGCTCGGGTTTGATCGTCGCGGGCATCATCGGCGACGAGGCCGCCCAACAGCGGCACGCCGAAGACCTCACCAAGGACCTCGACCGCGACGGCGTCACCGTCCGCGCAGGCGGCGTCGCGATGGTCAACTTGCAGCTCACCGCCCAATCCCAGCGCGACCTGGTGACGATGGAATCACTGGCGATCCCGCTGAGCTTCCTCGTTCTGATGTGGGTGTTCGGTGGCCTGCTGGCCGCTGCGCTGCCGGTCGCCGTAGGCATCATGTCGATATTCGGCGCGCTCGCCGTGCTGCGCATCATTTCCATGGGCACCGACGTGTCGATCTTCGCGCTGAACCTCACCAGCGCGATGGGCCTCGCCCTGGCGATCGACTACACGCTGCTGATGATCAGCCGCTACCGCGACGAGCTGGCCGAGGGCGCCTCATTCGACGTCGCGCTCGTCCGCATGATGACCACCGCCGGCCGCACCGTCGTGTTCTCCGCGACGACCGTCGCGCTGTCGATGGCCGTCCTCGTGTTGTTCCCCATGCACTTCCTCAAGTCATTCGCCTACGCCGGCGTGGCCACGGTGGCGTTCTGCGCGGCCGCCGCCCTGGTGGTCACCCCCGCCGCGCTCGTGTTGCTCGGCCCTCGCATCGACGCGCTCGACGTCCGCCGCCTGGCCCGCCGCCTGCTCGGCCGGCCGGAACCCGAGCCGCGACCGGTCGAGCGTCGATTCTGGTACCAGTGCGCCACATTCGTCATGCGCCGGGCCGTTCCACTCGGGCTGGCCGGCGTCATATTCCTCGTGGTGCTCGGCCTGCCGTTCTTCGGCGTGCGCCCGGGCCTGCCCGACGACCGCGTGCTCCCCTCAAGCGCCTCCGCACACCAGGTCGGCGACCAGCTGCGCGAGGACTTCGCCACCAACACCGACACCGCCGTGACCATCGTGCTGCCCGATGCAGAGGGCATCACCCCCGACGAGTTCAGCGCCTACGCCACCGCGCTGTCCGAAGCGCCCGACGTCTCAGCGGTCTCCGCGCCCACCGGAACCTTCGTCGGCGGCCGTCTCGCCGGCCCACCCTCGGCGCCCACCGGCCAGGCCGACGGCAGCGCCTTCCTCACCGTCGACAGCACCGCCCCCCTGTTCTCCGACGCCTCCGAAACCCAACTCGATCGCCTCGACGCAGTACCGGCACCCGGTGACCGCGAGGCCCTGCTGACCGGAACCGCCGCCTCCAACAGCGACAGCGTCGACGCCATCACCGCACGGCTCCCGCTCGTCCTGAGCCTCATCGCCGTCATCATGCTGGCGCTGCTCTTCCTGTTGACCGGCAGCGTCGTCGTACCACTGAAAGCGCTTGTGCTGAACATCCTTTCGCTCACGGCCGCCTTCGGCGCGATGGTGTGGATCTTCCAGGACGGCCACCTCGGCGCGCTCGGTACCACGACGAGCGGCACGTTGGTGGCCAACGTGCCGGTGTTGCTCTTCTGCATCGCGTTCGGCCTGTCGATGGACTACGAGGTCTTCCTCGTTTCGCGGATCCGCGAGTACTGGCTGCACTCGGACATGACGCGAGCCAACGGTGCCGTCCTCACCCCCCGCGTCCGCAACGACGAGAGCGTCGCGCTCGGCATCGCCCACACCGGACGGGTCATCACCGCCGCCGCGCTCATCATGTCGATCTCGTTCGCAGCACTGATCGCGGCCAACGTGTCGGTGCTGAAGCTCTTCGGCCTCGGGTTGGCGCTGGCCGTCCTGGTCGACGCGACACTGGTGCGGATGGTGCTGGTGCCCGCCTTCATGCACCTGATGGGCGGATGGAACTGGTGGGCGCCCCGCTGGCTGGCCGCAGTACACCGCCGCCTCGGACTGAGCGAGAGTGCGGAAACCCACGCTGCCGACCCCGCGTCATTGAACCAACGAGCCCCCGCATCCGTGCCTAGAGAGTGAGCACCATGAGCGTCATCGCAGGGGTGCACGGCGCGCTGCCGCCGCACCGATACAGCCAGCAAGAGATCACCGACCGGTTCGTGCAGGTCCCGACCTTCGCAAAGTACGAAGCCATCGTGCGTGAACTGCACGCGAGCGCCAAGGTCGACGGCCGCCATCTCATCATGCCGATGGACGACTACCTGGCACTGGGCGACTTCGGCGAAACCAACGACGTATGGCTCGAGCACGCCATGAACCTCGGATGCGAGGCACTCTCGGGCGCACTCGACGACGCGGGGTTGCAGCCCGAAGACGTGGATCTGATCATGACCGCGACCGCGACAGGAGTGGCCGTTCCGTCGCTGGACGCGCGCATCGCCGGACGGCTCGGCCTGCGGCCCGACGTGCGGAGGATCCCGATCTTCGGTTTGGGTTGCGTGGCCGGCGCAGCCGGGGTGTCGCGCCTGCACGACTACCTGATCGGCCACCCCGACGACGTCGCCGCGCTCGTCTCGGTCGACCTGGCTTCGCTGATGTTTCCGGCGGCGCCGCCGACCATGCCCACCCTCGTCGGCAGCGCGCTGTTCGCCGACGGCGCGGCCGCGGTCGTCTCGGTGGGTTCGGCTCGTGCGGAAGCGATTGGCGCCCTCGGCCCGGATGTGGTCGCGACACGCAGCCGGCTCTACCCCGACTCGCTGGACACGATGGGCTGGGACGTCCGCGCAGAAGGGTTCCAGCTCGTGCTCTCTGTCGGGCTACCCGACCTGATCGAGCGTTACTTCGGCGACGACGTCACCGGCTTCCTCGCCGACCATGACCTGACCGTCGACGACATCGGCTCGTGGCTCTCACACCCCGGCGGACCGCGGGTGCTCGAATCGATGGCCGCCGCACTGAACCTCGACGACGCCGCACTCGAACTGTCGTGGCGATCGCTCGCCGAGATCGGCAACGTCTCGTCGTCGTCGGTGCTGCACATCTTGCGCGATGCGCGCGCCAAGCCGCCGCCCGCCGGCACACCGGGGGTGATGATGGCGATGGGTCCCGGCTTCTGCGCGGAGCTGTTGCTGCTGCGCTGGCACTGACGATGGTCTGGTACGGGCTGCTGATCGCCGCGGTGGCCGCCGAGCGTATCGCTGAACTCGTTGTGTCGCAGCGTAACCTGTCGTGGAGTCGAGAACACGGCGGCGTGGAGTCCGGCGAGTCTCACTATCCGCTGATGGTGGCCCTGCACACCGGGCTGCTTGCGGGCTGCCTGGTGGAAGCCCCGTTCCGACCGTTCGTACCCGCGCTGGGGTGGCCGATGTTCGCGTTGGTGCTCGCCGCCCAGGCGCTGCGATGGTGGTGCATCGCCACGCTCGGCCGGCAGTGGAACACTCGCGTCGTCGTCATCCCGGACGCGGCCAGGGTCACTCGGGGGCCGTATCGCCTTGTCCCGCATCCGAATTACGTTGCGGTCGCCATCGAGGGGTTGGCGCTACCGCTCGTGCACACCGCCTGGCTCACCGCCGCGGTCTTCACCGTGCTCAACACGGCGCTGCTGCGGAGGCGCATCCGGGTCGAGAATGCGGCGCTGGCCGCCCTTCGATGATCGACCTGTTGGTGGCGGGTGGCGGACCGGCGGGTCTAGCCACCGCCATCCACGGCGCTCGCGCCGGTCTCGAGGTCGTGCTGGTCGAGCGGCGGGCCGCACCGGTCGACAAGGCATGCGGTGAGGGGCTGATGCCACACACGTTGTGTCAGCTACAGGGGCTGGGTGTCGATCCGGCGGGGCGAGCGTTCTCGGGCATCACGTACATCGACGGGCGACGCAGCGTCACCGGCCGCTTCGACAGCGGGCCGGGGCGCGGAGTCCGCAGGACGGTGTTACACGAGGCGTTGTGGGAAGCGGCGTCCAAAGCCGGGGTCCGCATCGAGAACGGAGCCGCCGGAGCGGTGCAGCAGGATGCAGACTCGGTTCGCTGCAACGGCTTCCGAGCCCGCTATCTGGCCGCCGCGGACGGTCTGCACTCGCCGATCCGCACCTCGCTCGGGCTGGCCGTCCCGGCGTCCGAACCGCGGCGATGGGGCATCCGTCGGCACTACGCGGTGGCTCCGTGGAGTGAATGCGTCGAGGTGTATTGGTCCGACGACGGCGAAGCCTACGTCACCCCCGTCGCCGAAAACTGTGTCGGCGTCGCGGTCCTCACTGCGCGACGAGGCGGGTTCGAGCACCATCTGGAATCGTTTCCAGCGCTCCGCGAACACGTCGCGGAGCGCGCTCACGCTCCCGAACTGGCGGCCGGACCGTTGCGGCAGCGGGTGCGGCGGCGGGTCGCCGGGCGAGTGCTCCTGGTCGGTGACGCTGCCGGCTACGTCGATGCACTGACCGGCGAGGGCCTGGGCATTGCGTTCGGCGCCGCCGAGTTGCTGGTGGACAGCATCGTCAAGGAGCAACCCGCCGACTACGACCGGCGCTGGCGCCGGATGTCGCGTCGCTACCGAATGCTCACCGCGGGACTGGTGCATGCCACGGCGTTTCCATCGGTTCGCTCGCGGTTGGTGTCGGCAGCGGCGTCGGCTCCCAGTGTGTTCACCCGCGCAGTGAACCTGCTCGCCGAATGACCACCAGTCCGCAGCCGATTCACAGCGAACCGCCACCGCTGAGGTGAGTACGGCAGGGTCGGGCGGGGTACGCGACCTCACGGACGGTCGCTCACCGCGCATCGCTACCGGTGTTCGACCGGACCTTCAACGAAGAAGGAACCGACGGCCCGCCGTCGGTCGGCGGAAGAGGTACCGATGCCCGAAGTCGCGCAACACCATGACGGATATCCGAAGTACCGCCGGATGGTCCGCTTCGACTGGTCGGAGACGCCGATGCACTGGGTCCCCGACGATCCGTTCTCCACGCACATGATGAACGTCCTGCACCTACTCCTGCCCGAGGGTGAACGGCACTTCATCAAGGCGGTGCTGGAGGCGTCGTCTCTGGTCGACGATCCCGAACTCGAGGCGTCGATCAAACCATTCATCCAGCAGGAGTCCTGGCACGCTTGGGCGCACCAGGTGGTGTTGGACCACCTGGCCGAACAGGGCATCGACACCAAGCCCTACACCGACCGACTCGGCAGGACCTTGTCGATGACGTTGGGCGACCCGCCGACGTTCTTCCCGCCGCCGCTGAAGCGGTGGTGGCTCTACCGGCGGCTGGCCGATGTGGCCGCGCTGGAACACTTCACCGCGGTCCTGGGCCAGTGGGTACTGCAGAACCGCGGACTGGACTACGCGGGCACCGATCCCGTCATGCTCGACCTGCTCCGCTGGCACGGCGCCGAGGAAGTCGAGCACCGCTCACTGGTCTTCGACGTCTACCAGCACGTCTGCGGCAACTACTTCATTCGGGCGTTCTCGATGCTGATGACCGCGCCGCTGTTCGTCGGCTGGTGGATCGCCGGGGCGCGCTACCTGATGGCCAACGATCCGACCATCGACCAGAAGTGGCGATTCCGCGACTGGATGCGCGCCGCGCGCGAATACAAGCTGCCGGGCCCGTGGAACTTCCTCGTGACGGTGCCCCTGCGATACATGCGGCCCAGCCACCACCCGAGCCACGAGGCCAACACACAGATGGCCACCGACTACTTGGAGCACTCACCAGCGGCGCGAGCCGCACGCGAACGTGCGGGGTCGCCGAGCCGGCAGGCCACCACCGCGACGGAGAGGGAAGGGGCTGGAGTGCGATGAAGGTCATCGTCGATCTGGACACCTGCGACGGCAACGGCGTGTGCATGAGCATCTGCCGCGAAGTGTTCGACGTGCGCGAGGACGGTCTGCACGTGCTTCAAGACGCGCCCGGCGAGGAGCTCCGTCAGCAGTTGAAGGGCGCGGAGGTCTCCTGCCCCACCCGCGCGATCCTGGTGAAGGACTGACCATGGCGACGGGACTGCGAGACGTGGTCGTCGTCGGCGCCGGTGTTGCCGGTGTGCGAGCGGCGGAGACGCTGCGGCAGAAGGGCTTTGACGGCGCACTGACGATCGTCGGCGACGAGCGTCAACCGCCATACCACCGGCCACCGCTGTCGAAGAAACTGTTGTCCGGCGAGATCCATCGGGCGGGCATCGACATGGCGCCGCAGTTCGACCTCGACGCCCGGGTGCTGCGGGGGGCCTCGGCGGTCGGGCTGGACGACAAGTCGTGCACCGTCCATGTTCAAGACGAGGATCGCGAGCTGTCGCTGCGGTACGACGGGCTGGTGATCGCCAGCGGCGCCGTTCCTCGCGAGTGGCCGGGCGGTCCGGTGCCGGACGGCGTGATGATGCTGCGGACGGTCGACGACTGCCTCGCCATCCGGGAACGGCTCGCTTCTCGTCCTCGTGTCGCGGTGGTCGGCGGCGGCTTCATCGGGGTCGAGGTGGCGGCCACCTGCCGCGCGCTCGACTTGGATGTGACGCTGATTCAACGCGGTTCGAACCCGCTGTTGTCCGCACTCGGCGAAGAGCTGGCGCCGCACTGGGCCGAGCTGCACCGGCGCCACGGTGTCGACCTGCGACTCGGAGTCGGCGTCGAGAAATTCGTGGGCAGGCGCAAGGTGAAGGCCCTTCGGTTGACCGACGGTTCCCGGGTCAAGGCCGACCTCGTCGTCATCGGCCTGGGCGTCACGCCCGCGACCGACTGGCTCGAGGGCTCCGGAGTGCGCATCGACGACGGCGTGCTCTGCGACGCAACGGGCACCGCCGAGGGGGTTCGCGGCGTCGTGGCCGCCGGTGACGTGGCGCGGTGGTGGCATCCGCGCTACGAACGCCATCTGCGGATCGAACACTGGGACGTCGCCAACCGCCAGGGCGAGGCGGCGGCGCAGACGCTGCTGGCCGGTCCGCAGCACGCCGAGAGCTATGACGCGATTCCCTACTTCTGGTCGGACCAGTACGACGTGAAACTCCAGATGCTGGGTTTGCCAGCCGATCACGATGCGGTCGATATCATCGAGGGCGACCTCGACCAGTGGGAGTTCGTCGCGGCGTACGGGCGCGGCGGGCGTACCGTCGCGGTGCTCAGCACGATCCCCGGACGCGTACACGCCTACCGCGGCGCCCTCGAGGACGATGCGGCGTTTCCGCCCACGCCCGCGGCATAGCACCGGGCGCTAACGCCACCTCGCCCACACGTACGGCACCAGGGCACGCAAGAAGTCCAGATCGGGACCGGGGCGAGCACCGGCGAACGCCTGCTCGAAATACTCCTCGGCCACGAGCAGAATGCCTTCGGCATACTGACCGGTGAACTCGATGCTGCCGTACTCGTCCATCAGAGCGCGGACCCGCAGCACCAGCTCCTGGGTTCGCTCGAAGCGTTGTAGCCGCAGATAATCCCGAACGAACTCACGGTCTTTGCCCTGCGCGACAGACAGCAGATGCAGCAGCGCCAGCGTCCGTTTGCCCTCGTACAGATCGCCGAGAATCTCCTTGCCGTAGAGGCGTTCGTCCCCGATGAGATTCAGCAGGTCGTCGCGGATCTGGAACGCGGCGCCGAAGTGGAAGCCGAACCGCACCAGCGGTACGAGATCCGCCGTGCCCCGGGATCCGACGATCGCACCGACCCGCAACGGGTGAATGGTTGTGTACCAGCATGTCTTGTGCATGATCAGCTCGAGATAGTCCGACGGCCCCAGATCCTCCACACCGTCGGCCTGCCAACCCACTTCGAGCGCCTGGCCCTCGAGCGTGCGCATCGCCATTGTGTCGAACTCCGCCCACACCAGGTCGGCGAGATCGCGATCCAGCCGACGGGTCGCCCGCCGCAGCACCTGTCCCGCCACGATGGCCAACCCGTCACCCGCGTTGAGTGCCGCCGCCATCCCGTAGCCCGCCGCCAACGTCGGCCTGCCTCGACGCATCTCGCTGCCGTCGGCGATGTCGTCGTGCACGAGAAAAGCGTTGTGCAGCAACTCGATCGCCACCGCGACGCCGAGCGCGTCGTCGGTGTCGGCGCCGAATACCCGGCTCGCGGCCAAACACAGCGCCGGACGCAACGCCTTACCGGGCCGGGATGGGTATTCGCGCATCGGCGCGTACAGCCAACGGCCCGGCTCCCCATCAGGTAACGCATCCAACATCGAACGCCGGACCGTGCGCGCCACCTCACGCAACCGCTCGTCGACGGACGACACCAGATCGGCCCGGTCGGCCGTGCTCGTCATGGGCCCGGTGCCCGTACCGTGAGAACCACCGGAAGCCACAAGTTGTCGTCGGCATCGACGAGCATCGTTCCGCGGTACACCCCGGGCGGAGTCAAGTCTGAAACCTGCAGTGCCACAGCGATACCGCGGCTACACCTCGGTGGCATCTCCACCATTGACGGGTCCAACGTGAGTTCACGCGCGCTGATCAGCGCGCCACTTCGCGCGAGGAGGTCGCTGCACCGCAACTGGATTCGACCGAAATCGCGATCGGTGCGGTTGTGCACCCACACCACCGTCTCCGCGCGGCCCGGTATCGCCGACTCCAGGACGACGCCTTGCTGCCCTCCCGGACTGGACAGATCGAGTTCGACCTCGCGAGCCCGCCCTCCGCCAAGCAGGAACTGGCCGGCCACCGACCACCATGCGCGCGTCAGCTGCTCGAGATCGGGCGCCCCCGGACGCGGTTCCGTCGTCGCCGCCTCGCCGTCGGTCGGGGCGAGGCGTACGAACCTGTCGACGATCTGGCTGGCCGCCCGGAACCCCTCCGCCTGAATCGCACTCAGCGCGCGGGCATTGGCGGCGGGGTCGAATACTGACGCCCACGGAAGGTCGCCGAGGCTGCCCTCCTCGCCAAACGTGCGGGTCATAAGCCGTTTTACCTCCCCGGCAATAGCCTGCTCGAACAGGCGATGGACGGTATGCTAAGCGCACCCCAGGGGGGAGGAGACGCGAATGGCCACCCTTCACTCTTTGCTCGCACTCTATGGCGCCCTCGACGACACAGTGGTGGCCCGCGACGACCCCCAGGTCACCGAGACAGTGGAGGCGTTCCTGCCGGGCACCACGGGACCGGGACGTCAAGGCTGGTTCAGCGACATCCGGCAGTTCGTGCGCCGACTCTCGGTCGACCCCGATCAAACCGAATTCCCCTCGCGCAGAGAGGCGTTACGCGAGTTTGCCGAGATGCGCAGTACCGTCGCAGTTCAAGAAGAAGTCGGCATCGGACCCGTCGAGATGGCCCGGCTCCTGTACGTCATCGGCGCTCACTGGCAGCTGTCCTCTCAGACCGACGAAGAACGTGAATTGTTTGCCAGTGCACTCTCGGTGGCCGTTCCGGGCGAGACCGGTTCCGTCTCGGAGTCCGGCGGGCAGCAATTGCTCAACTTGTTCGACTCCGACCTCCAAGGCCGCCCCAGCTTCGTGGGAGTCATCGAAGCCGCGGTGGAGCAAGGCCTGGTGAGTGCAGCGGTGCTGTCGTATGTGCGCAGTGTGGAGTTCAGGTACCGCGTCCGGCGGGACGCGTGTGGCGAGTATGCAGTCCTGAAGGTCAGCTATTTCAGAGACCGGCTCACTGTCGACAAAGTCAAGAAGGTGGTCGACCCGCTCAACTGGGACAACTGCTGTCCCTTCTTCTGCGATATGAGCCCCATACCGAAGTCCCCGGACAGCTACGGGTGGAGCAGGGTGCTGGAAAGCATCAGCACCCTGTGCGGCGTTCTTCCCGGCTATCAACTGCGGACGGCGATCAAATACTGGAAGGGCGAGAAAGGCGACGGCGCCTTCATCAACTACGACATCGACGACAACCGGGCCAGCACCAAAGACGACGGCTTCACACTCCTCGACCGCGGTTACATCAGCTTCGAGAAGGAAGAACGCGGCGTGCGCATCAGGACCCTGAAGGAGGTGAAGTTCGCAGGCGTGCCGCCGCTCGCCACCATCATGTTCGCCGTCATCGGCGGATACGCCTCCATCGGGGAGAACATGCTCATCGACTGCGCATTGAACCCGCCGTCGGGCCTCGTCGATTTCACGGCTTCTGTGCCGACCGGCAAGCCCGCCAAGCCGATCGACCCGACAGTCTGCGCCTCGGCGGCCGCGCCGGCGCCGTGCGGGTGCCAGCCATCCTTCCCTCCGTCCGTCACCGAAGCGGTCGACCTGTGGGCCAGCTGCGTCACCGAGGTATCCACCGAATACGCCGGACTGGTGAATCACTGGGCCAAATGCGGTTTCGACCCGGCTGAAATGGCCGAGTTCGGCGCCAAGGTGTCGGCGCGGATGGCGACCGACCCGTGGCGCATTCTTGGTCTCATGCTGAGCCAAACCCCGCAACCCAAGGGGCACTGATGAATTGCAGCTGTTCTGCCCGCGGACCAGTCGGTCGTATCGACGTCGGCGAGCCCAACCCGCAATGCCCGCAACCCCACGACTGCACCGCCACGATCCAACAACTCGTAGATGTCGCCATCAAGGGCAGCCTCGCCTTCACGACCGCCGCCCTCAATTGCTGTTCGTCACAGAAGGTTTGCGCACCCGTCGGTGACTGTGGCTGCGGCTCCGCGCGTTCGGGGAGTTCGGCGAGCTCAGCGAGCTCAGCGGGCGCCGCCGCCGCGCCGCCGCCGCCCAACCGCACCGTACACTCGCAGAAGTTTCCGACCATACGGGTCGAAGTTCAGCGTCATCTCGGCTTGGCGACACCGCTGTCGAACGGCTACCACTCCATACCGGACGATCGGATCACCTTCGTACCCGACGCCGGAAGGGATTCACAGCTGAGGCCGCTCGGCACGCTGGGGCCCACCGAGGTGACCTTCCAGATCAAGGTCGACGCCACCGGACTGCCCGGCTCGGTCTATTTCGGCGACGTTCGGGTGGGCTATCCGGATGGCAAGAGCGACCAAATCGTAAAGGTGTTCATCGAGCTGTGACCGAACGCGATCACCGGCGAGCGGTCGATGAATTGCTTGATCGAGCAGTCCAAGCCATCAACCGCGGTGATCGGGCGACCGCGACATCGTTGGCCGAGCGGGTGTTGGCCGTCGACCACCGAAACCCGGACGCCGAAGACCTCCTCGCCGCACCGACGACCGGCGGTGAACTGCGCCGGCTGACGCTGCTGTTCTGCGACCTCGTCGACTCCACCGTGCTCTCGACCCGCATCGAGCCCGAGGCGTACCGCATCATCGTCGGCAAGTACCGCGATCAGGTGCAGCGCATCGTCGACCGCTACGAAGGGCACATCGGCTCGACGAAGGGCGACGGCCTGCTCGTGGTCTTCGGCTATCCCCGCGCGCACGAGAACGACGTCCGCCGTGCCGTGCAGGCCGGGCTGGACATCACCCGCGACGTGGCCCGGCTCAGCGCACAGGCGCGAGAACGCTTCGGCGTCGAAGTGAGTGTCCGCGTGGGAGTTCACCGCGGGCTGGTGTACCTCGACACCGGCCAGGACGACGTCTACGGATTCGCCGCGAACCTGACCGCCAGGGTGTCCAGCATCGCGCCGCCGGGCACCGTCGTGGTGAGCGACGCCGTCGAACCCCTGATCCGCGACACCTTCGAGCTCACGTCGCGACCTCCGCAGCCCGTGAAGGGCATCGAGGAGCCCGTCGCGCACCACGAGGTGCTCGGCGAACGGGCGATGCCGACGCGAACGCCCCTGGGGCCGTTGGTCGGCCGACGCGAGGAGTTGGCCTATCTCGAGCAGATTTGGGAGCAGGCGCGAGCGGGGACCCTCGACACGGTAGGCGTCGCGTTCGTCGGCGAGGCCGGCATCGGCAAGAGCCGTCTCGCCCAGGCGGCGGTCAACCTCGCCGAACAATCCGGAGCGACCGTCATCACGATCTTCGGTTCACCCTTCCACACCGCCGCGGGCCTCCAGCCCATTCGCGACCTGCTCGAACGCCGTTGCGGCATCAGTCGACTCACCGAACAAGGTGAACGGCTGCGCTTGCTCGAGAAGGAGATCACCGGACTCGGACGCGATCCGTCGACCACGCTGCCCCTTCTGGCCCCGGTTCTCGGCGTCGCCGCCGAGGCGGGTTACCAAGCCGCCAAGGCCGAAGGCGGCAAGCTCTACGAGGACATCGCCGAGAGCGTCTACGACTACCTCATCGCGTGCGCCGGTCAGGGTCCCGGCCTTTTGATCATCGAAGACCTGCACTGGTTCGATCCGTCGACCGTTGATGTGGTCGACAGAATCCTGAGCG
Source organism: Mycobacterium sp. E136 (assembly GCF_001666865.1). NCBI lineage: Bacteria > Bacillati > Actinomycetota > Actinomycetes > Mycobacteriales > Mycobacteriaceae > Mycobacterium > Mycobacterium sp. E136. Next base: position 17,122 of record NZ_LZJE01000225.1, on the reverse strand, counting down.
CCCGCCTCGGCCGTCTGCTCGTGGTGATCACCGCGCGCGACGCCACCAAGCTGCCCAGCGTGGGCGACGTCAAGATCTTCGACGTCAAACCCCTGACCGACGACGACACCGACGCATTGATCGGTGCGCTCGCCCCCGAACTGTCGACGGATGTGCGGCGATCCGTGCGGCAGCGGTGCGACGGGGTACCGCTGTACGTCGAGGAAGTCGTCACGGCGCTCGACCGCGTACCGCTGTCGGCAGGGCAGAACGGGCACGTCCCCGATGCGCTGTACGAGTCGTTGCTGTCACGGTTGCGCGCAACCCGTAACACCGTGCCGACCGTCGAGGCCGCGGCCACCATCGGCAGAGAGTTCGACCGCCAACTGCTGCTCTCGGCGACCGACCTGCCCGAGGCCGACGTCGACGACGTCCTCGGCGCCCTCGAGGATGCCCGCGTCATCGAGCGGACGAGCGCGGACACCTTCCGGTTCCGCCACGAACTCCTCCGCGAGGTGGCCTACGAGCTGTCACCGCCGAGCGTCCGACGGACGTTGCACGGCCGGATCGCGGCCGCCCTCGACGCTGGCTCCGCCGACGGAAGGCCCGAATGGCGGCTCGTCGCACGGCATTACGACGAGGCGCAGCGGTTCGACGACGCGGCGACGGCCTACCAGCAGGCCGCCTCCGACGCCCGGCGCCGCGGCGCGCTCGGAGAATCCCTCGGCTTCCTCAACGAAGCGATCGCCCGAGTCGAACGCATGACACCCGGCGGCCACCGCGACCGGCGGGAAGTCGAGATCCGGCTCCGTCGAGGCTTTCTCGCGTCAGCGGTGGAGGGTACCTCCAGCGCACAGGCCGCGATCGACTTCGAACGCTGCCTGCAGGTGGTGGGCACCGACCTCACCGAGGAATTTCTGACCACGATGACGGCCCTGTACGGCTACTTCGCCACTCGCGCCGACCTGCAACGCGCCGAACAGGTGCTCACGGCGGTTCGCGCCGGCCAAAAGGGCGACGTCGCGTGGTTCCTGGTGAACAACGACGCGGGCTTCGCGATGCTGGCGTGGTATCGGGGCCAATTCCTCTCCGCCAGGGAGGGATTGGAGTCCGTCGCGGCCCGCACCGACATCGGCGCCGGCGAGGACGAGGCGCACTGGTTCACCCCCAACGAACCGCTGGCCTCGATCTACACCCATCTGGCCGCCGCCCGGCTGGTGATGGGTGATTTCGCCGGAGCGCAAGCCGAGTTCGACCGCACCGCCCGCCGCGTCGAACACCTGGGTTTCCCGCAGGGCCCGTACAGCGCCGCCTACGCGCGGAGCTACGAGGCGTGGATGTACATCGAAGCGGGTGACCTCGACCGGGCCGCGGCGATCGTCGCGGCGATGGCCGCCGACGCCGAACGGTACGGCTTCGACGCGTTCGCACTGATCGCCGCGACTCAGCAGTGCACCGTCGACGGGTTGCGGGCATTGACCGCCGAGGATGTCGAGCCTGCCGCGCTGGAACGGCACATCGGCACCATGACGATGCTCGTCGAAGCCTGGCGCGCAGCGGAAGTGCGGATGTTCCTCACCTTCTACGACAGCATCGTCGCGAGGCTCCTGTCCGCCGCGGGCAGGACCGACGCAGCCCGCGCGCGGCTCGACGCCGCGCTGCAGTTGGCGGCCGACACCGACGTGCACTTCTACGACGCCGAGCTGTACCGCTTGCGGGCACACACCGAAGACGACGCCGCAACCCGAGACCGCTGCCTACAGGACGCTCTCACACTGGCACGCAACCAAGGCGCCGTGATCTTCGAATTGCGTGCTGCCGCCGATATTTACGAGCTGAACGAAGGCTCCGGGCGCGGAATCCTTGCCGACGTCGTCGCGCGGTTCGCGCCGGACAGCACATGGCCCGAGCTGGCCCGGGCGCGAGCCCTGCTGGCGTGAAACGGCCCGGAGGCAAGGTCGCCATCCTCGGCGGCGGCATGGCCGGTCTCAGCGCGGCGTGGCGGCTCAGCGAGCCAGGTTGGCAGAACCGGTTCGACTCGATCACCGTCTACCAGCGCGGCTGGCGGCTCGGCGGTAAGGCCGCGTCGAGCAGAGGTCCGCACGGCCGCATCGAGGAACACGGACTGCACATCTGGCTCGGTTCGTACGAGAACGCCTTCGGCCTTCTTCGCGAGTGCTACACCGAACTAGACCGCGCCACAACCGATCCCGCCGGTCCGATCCACACCTGGGACCAGGCGCTGATACCCGCCGACAACTTGGGGCTGACGGACCGGTGGGGCGACGACTGGCTGACCTGGCTCGGCACGTTCACCCGCAACGACGAGCTGCCTGGCGAGCCGGGTTCGGCCGGGCGTGAGATCACCGCCGTCGGGTTCCTGAGCCGGGCGGCACAACTGCTCGTCGACTTCACCCGCTCGTTGCGCGACACCGAACCGGTCGGGCTCGTCCTCTCGACCTCTCCGCACCTTCCGTCCACCGAAGCCGCGATCGAGTCGGTGCAGCGTGCGGCGTTCGCGGTGCTCACCGTCGCCCTCGAAACCGGGTCTTCGGGAACGCAGCTGCTCGACGACGCCGTCGCCGCGATCGGCCGGACACTCGACTGCGAGCATCGCCCCGACCACAAGCGGTCCTGGCTTCTGGTCTCGCTCGTCGTGGCGGTGGTGCGCGGTCTCATCGTCGATAATCTCGTGACCGACCCCCGCGGTTTCCGCGCCATCAATGACGAGGACTTCGGCCAGTGGATCCTGCGACACGGCGCCCACCCCGACGTGCTGGAGTTCCCGCTGATCCGCGGCCTCTACGACCTTGTTTTCGGCTATGCCGAGGGGGACCCGCAGCGGCCCGCGTTTGCGGCGGGGCTGGCCGTATTCCTCACGGGCTTGGTTCTTTTCGAGTACAAGGGTGCGATCTTCTGGAAGATGACTGCGGGGATGGGCGAGATCGTGATCGCACCCATCTACCAGGTGCTGCGCCGGCGAGGTGTGCGCTTCGAGTTCTTTCATCGGGTCGACCGGCTGCATCTGGACGACTCACGACGACACATCGAGGCGATCACCATGGGCCGGCAGCTCGCGCTGGTTAGAGGTGTCGATGAGTACCACCCGTTGATCCGGGTGGGCGAATTGCCCGTGTTTCCCAGCGAGCCGATCGCCGACCAGGTGCAGGCGCGGACCGGAATGCACACGCTGGAATCACATTTCGGCGACCGTGGCGACGTCGAGAGGCGGGTGCTGCGGCGCGGAACCGATTTCGACCATGTCGTGCTGGCGATGTCGCTGAGCATGGTCGAACTCGTCGCGGAAGAGCTCATCGACGATCAGCCCGAATGGCGCGCGATGACCGAGCACGTGCGCACCGTCGCCACCCAGGCGTTTCAGATCTGGCTGCGACCGGACGAACCGACTCTCGGGTGGCCCCGACCCGGGGTGACCACCAGCGCCTACATTCCCCCGTTTGACACCTGGGCCTCGATGCCGCAGACGTTGTGGGCCGAGGACTGGCCCGCCGACGATCGGCCCGCGACCGTCGCCTACTTCTGCGGCGCCTTCGACGCCCAGTGGCCCGTCGGCGAGCCTCACGACGACTATGTCCGCCGGAGCCGAGACGCCGTACACGCCGCAGCGGTCCGGTACCTCGATCACCACATTGGGTTGTACCTACCCGGTGCGACGACCGCCGACGGCTTCGCGTGGCATCTGCTCTGCGGCGTCAACGGGCATCGCGGCCCCGACGCGTTGGCCACCCAACACGTCAGCGTCAACATCGATCCGTCCGACCGCTACGTGCAATCGGTGCCGGGATCGGACAAACACCGGCTGCGTCCCGACGAGAGCGGCTACGACAACCTCGTGCTGGCGGGCGACTGGACCGACTGCGGCATGAACGCCGGGTGCATCGAGGCGGCGGTGATGTCCGGACTGCAGGCCGCCAACGCCCTGCTCGGTCGCGGACGCTTCTACCGGATCCGCGGCTTCTATCTGCCCTGAATCCGTTGCCGGACACAGTACGATCCGGCCGTGGGCAACTACGGTCGTATCGTCGCGATCACCAGGCTGGCCGCCATCGCCGCGGCGGCCGCGCTGCTTGTGCAGTGCACGTCCTCGCCGCCGCCAGCCGCGCCGACCCCGCCACCGAGCACGACCACCGCGCCGCAGCCCACCGCGCGCCTCCTCCCCCGCCGGCCACACCGGCATCTGCCCATGTCTTTCCCGTCACCGCCGCCGACCTCGGCGAAAGTTGGCGTCCCGGTTGCCCTCTGGCTCCGGAGCGGCTGCGGCGCGTCGAAATCGACTATCTCGGAATGGATTCCCAGACCCATCGCGGAGAGTTGGTCGTACACGAAGACTTGGTGCCCGAGGTCATCGAGATCTTCGAGCAACTGCGCGAAGCGCGCTATCCGATCCAGAAGATGCAGACGCCCGATCACTATCCGGGCGCCGAAGACGAATTGTCGATGCGCGACAACAACACGTCGGCGTTCAGCTGCCGCGGCATCCCCGGATCGGGCAACTGGTCCTTCCACGCCTACGGCCGTGCCATCGACATCAATCCGCTCATCAACCCGTACATCGATGACAGCGGCGGCCTCGAGCCGGCCACCGCCGGCGCCTATCTCGACCGCAGCCGTATCGACCCTGGCTTGCTGCACGACGGCGACCCCGCGGTGAAGATCTTCACCGACCACGGCTGGACATGGGGCGGCGATTGGGAAACTCCCAAGGACTACCAGCACTTCGAGAAGCCCGAATAAGCACCGCGGCAGGGGAATTCAACTTAGCCCGTCGCCTGGACGACGCTTCCGCTGCGGAGGGACTTTTTGGGGGGACAGACCCTGCGAATGTCGTCCCACTCTCACTTTACGTCAGGGGGTGGGGCTTGCGGCAAGGCCCATGACCTGCTGCACAATCGTCCGGCCACGTACACCACGGACGAAGGAGCAGTGTGTCGAACCCGCCAAAACCGTTCGAAGTCCACGAGTCTGGTGCCTACCTTCACGGCACCAAGGCCGACCTCACTGTGGGTGATCTGCTGGTGCCCGGGCGCCCGTCGAACTTCGAAGTCGGGCGCATCTCCAACCACGTCTACATCACGCAAACTCTGGACGCCGCCACCTGGGGCGCCGAGCTGGCGGCCGGCGAGGGACGCGGCCGCATCTACATCGTCGAACCACTGGGCGAGGTCGAGGACGACCCCAACGTCACCGACAAGAAGCTGCCCGGCAACCCGACACGGTCCTATCGCACTCGCGAACCGGTGAAGGTCGTCGGCGAGATCACCGACTGGGTGGGACACACCCCCGAGCAGATTCAGGCCATGCTGGACGGCCTCGAGGACCTCCGACGCCGGGGAATGGCCGTCATCTACGACTGAACCCGGTGCTACTTCTTGAACGCGTCCTTGATCTTCTCGCCGGCGTCCTTGAAGTTGGACTTGGCCTGGTCGCTGCGGCCCTCGTCGCGGGTGCGCGCGTCGCCGGTCAGGTTGCCAACCGCTTCCTTCGCCTTACCGGCGAGGTTGTCGACCTTGTTCCTCGCCTTGTCCGCTGCGCTCACGTTGTTCCTCCTCGGGCTCGACTTCCGCCCGGATACCTCACCGGTCTGGACCGGAAACGTCACATGCGGGAGTAGCGGGCCAGCGCGAAGCTGTACAGCCCGTACGCCGCGAAGCCCGCAGCGGCGACGATCAGGATCGCCGGACCGTAGTGCGCGCGACCGAGCGCCTTGACCGCGCCGTCGAGGCCCGTCGACTTGGTCGGATCGCTGACATAGGTCGCGACGACGATCGACATGCCCGCCGCGAAAAGGACTGCGCCCTCGGCGACATGACCGCACACACCCAGCACAGTGACCAGCCGGCCACATGGCACCGTGAGGTCCTTGAGGAACTTCCGCGACGCGCCCTTGTGCACGAAGTAGGCCCCGATCACCGCGACGAACAACCCCGCGAGCACCAACACCGCCTTGCCGCCGTCGGACTGCATCAGCCTCGCGCTCAAGCCGGCGGTCTGCTCACTGCCGCGCTTTCTCGCGCCCAACGCGGTCTGGATCGCGGTGAAGGCGACCGCGCAGTAAACCAGACCCAACCCAAAGGCCCTGAGCCGGTTCATGAGTGGAGAGTCCCGTTTGTGCGCCTCCGTGCTCTCGCCCGGATGCAGACCCAGCACCGTCTCGGCGAACCGCCACATCGCCAGCGCGATCAGGCCGACGGCGACGATCCACAGCGAGAACGTCCCACCGCCCTCGGTGGCCAGTGTCGCCAGGGCGCCGGACTGGTCGGCCTCACCGCCGAAGCCCATTGCGATCCGCACGATCGTGTACGCGACGAGCAGGTGCAGCGTCCCGCTGACCGGATATCCGGCACGCGCGAAGAACTGGACCACTCGACTCTCGGTGGCCTCGTTGACTGCGCCCTTGAAGCTCATGCTGGCGCGGGACCGCCTGACACCCGGCTTTATTACCCGGGCCGTTTCCTGGCGAAACGACGATGACGGCCCTCGGTGGTGCCCGGCCGCGGTAACCTCCCGAGGCCAGGGTGGAGGTGTCTCATGCGAATCCGGTCGAGTGCGTTACCGGTGTTGGCGACGGTGGCCGTCGTCTCGGGCTGCGGTCTGGTCGGGCCGACGCCGTCGGAGGAACCCGCCCAGTCCGGCCGAATCGTCATCGACGGCAACGGCGTCGACACCCAGTCGGTCGAGTGCACCCAGCATCAGTGGTCGATGCAGATCGACGCCAAGGCGAAGACGGGTAGCGCGAGCGTGTTCCTGGAGCTCGGTGGCGAGAAGCCGGTGGTACGGACGGTCAACATCGAGAACGTCAACGAGATCAACGGCTCGCTGGGCGGCGACGCCGGTAAGGCCGAAGCGACCACCAGCGGCAACGTCTACACCATCTCCGGCACCCTCGTCGGCGCCGACGGGAAGCACCCAGGCCAGTCGCGCACGATGCCCTTTCAGATCAAGGCGCCCTGCTGAGAGTCGGGCCGTAAGTCCCCGCGGTCCGCCGCACTCCTCCTACGTTGGGGTCATGTCCCTCATCGACCTGGCGCTGCTACCCGTTCGCATCGGAGTCCGCGCAGCCGAATCCCTCTTGAAGGCCGTCAAACCGCCGGATGCCGGTCCGCCACCGGACCTCAAAGTCATCAACGGCATGCCCGAGGGCGTGCCGGCCGCCGCACTGCGTCCTGAACCGAAACTCCCCGCACCGGACGGCTGGCCATTCGGCGAAGACTTCCCCCGTACCTGCGGCACCGGCCGCTACGCCGACGGCACGTTCTTCTGGACCGATTTCCTTTACGACGACCACGGTGCGACCGGTCTGCTCGTCGACATCCCGACCGGTGGACTGGTGCCCCCGCGCGGCACCTACGTCTACCCCGACGGACCCGCGGCCCGCAACGGTGCCGACATCTTCCGCGTCGCGATCGGGCTCACCGACACCCACACATGGTGGCGCGTCGACTGGAACACCCTGCTCGACGCGTCAATCCCTATAGCGCTGTTCGCCTTCGACACCGACCGCACCGCCGCGCCCACCAACGAGTGGCCCGCGAAGGCCGGAGTCACCTCGGCCGGAATCGACACCGCCCTGCTCATTTCGGCCAAAGGCGCACGGCTGATCGACCTCACCACGCAGTCGTCGACGCCGGTCGAACACGTCGTCGACATGCAGTCCCGGTCTTTCCTCGCCAAGGTGCCCCGCAACCTGGTCGAACCGGAAGGCACCTGGACCGTCCGCCTGGCCGCCGGGTTGGCCGACGACACGGGCGACGCGTTCGCCGACGTGCCCGCCACTCGCGGTGCGCGGCCCGGCCAGCCGAACGTATACAACGTCGCCTTCCGCACTCATCAGCAGGAGAAGGCGCACCTGAACTTCTGGTCCGATCAGGCACAAGCCGCCGCGCTCAGCGACGGCGACGTCACTGAATTCTCCGTGGCGCTCGCGTGGGACCGACTCGCCGATCGCGTCACCACCGACGAGCCGCTCGTGCGTGGGACATCGACCCGGTGGTACGTCTCGTCGGTCGAGCTGGGCCAGGGTGTCGCGAAGACGAACATCTTCAGTACCGACCCGCAGTTTCTAGGCCGTGTGCAGCCGTACTCGGTTTGTCTGCCCTCCACCTATACGCCCGGCCGCACGCTACCGCTGACGTTGCTGCTGCACTCACTTGCGTTGGGCCAGAACCAGTTCGCGGCGATCGACCCGCGGCTACTCCATCAAGTCTGCGAGGACCGCGAATCGGTGGTGGTCACACCGCTGGCCCGCGGACCGTCGTGCTGGTACTTCGACGAAGGTGAGCTCGACGTGTGGGAGGTGTGGGCGCGGGTGGCCGAACAGCTCGGCACCGATCCGAACCGCACGGTGGTCTCTGGCTACTCCATGGGCGGCTACGCGGCGTACAAACTGGGACTGACCTACCCGGAAGTGTTCGCACAAGCCGTCGTGCTGGCCGGGCCTCCGGTCTGCGGCGTGCGACTCCTGCCCAACGTCGACGTCCCCGGAAACCTCGATCCGAACTCCCACTGCGCCCGCGCGGGCGACACCTGGGAGCTACTGCCCAACGCCCGATGGCTTCCGTTCGTCATCGCCCACGGTGTGCTCGACCAGCTCGTCCCGATCGCCTCCGTGCTGTCACAGGTGCTCGAGCTGGACCGGTTGGGCTACCGGTACCGGTTCACCGTCTACCCCTTCGAGGACCACCTCACGTGGGTCCTCGACGACGAGTTCGACGATCCGATTGCCCACATGGGCACGGGGCTTCGCCAACCCGATCCCGGACACATCACCTATGCCTGGTATCCGGAGCTCGTCCGGCCGGATCTCGGCCTTGGCCCGCAACATGTTTGGTGGATCTCGGATCTAGAGGCCGATCCGGGCCTGGCGGACAAGCGTGGCGCGGTCGCATCGGTCGACGCGCGGTCGTACGCGCGCCCCGACCCCACCCGGACGATCCGGCGCCACCGGGGCGTGGAACCCGACCTCGACCTGTCCCCCGGCCTCTACACCGAACTGCTGTGGCGCACAGGCGCAGCCGTCGAACCGATACCTTTCTTGACGCTGAAACTCACCGGCGTCGCGGGCATCACCGTCGACGTGGCCAGGGCCGGGCTGGCGTCGCTGGACACGTCGACCATCGACGTCTCGACCGACACGGTCACACGCGTCGAACTGGCGGCGCTGCCCCCAGATATCGCGGTGTTGCTCGACGGCGAGCCGACCGGTCCGGTTGTTCACGTGCCCGTCGGGCGGCACACCATAGCGCTGACCGCCGCGACGGTCCCCTCGAAAGAGGTGATGGCGGCGCTTCTTCGCCGGTAACATCCCGCGCGTGCCGGACGGTACTCGTGTCGACGCCGAGCAGCGTCAGGTATCGGGGCTCGCCGCTGTCATGACGGTCATCGCGATGGGCCTCGGCTATGCCATCGCGATCGGCGACCCGACCACCTTCTCGGCCAACCTGCAACTCATCTCGACGGGCCTGGGAATCAGCGGGACCACCTCCACGTTCGTCGCAAGCCTGGCCACGCTGACCATGGCGGCCGCCGTCCTCAGCGCCGGCGCGCTGGGCGACCTGTACGGCATGCGGCGTATGTACCTGCTCGGGATGGCCGGGGCCATCGCGTTCAGCGTGCTCGCCGCCGTGTCGCCCGTGCCGGTCGTGCTGATCATCGCGCGGGCGGGCGCGGGCGTGATGTCGGCGTTTCTAATCGGGCTCTCGCTCGCGATCACCAACGCGGTATTCGCGCCGGGGCGGCGGGCCGCGGCGATCGCCGCCTACTTCGGCGTGGGCTACGCCGTCGCCACGCCGATGCCGGCGATCAGCGGGATGCTGGGCCACGCGATCGGTTGGCGCGCCTGCTTTTTCGTCGTTCCGATCGTCGGCGCGGTGGGCTTGCTCGTCACGTGGCGGTTCGTGCCGGAGACGGTGCGCGCGGTGCGTCGCCTCGACGTGCTCGGGATGGCGTTGTTCGCCGTCGCCCTGCTGGGGCTGATCTTCGGCGTCTCGCGCATCGAGACCGGCATCAACGCGGTGGGTCTGGTCGCGATCGGCGTCGGCCTGCTGGCCGGATGCGTTTTCGTCGCACAGGAATTGCGCACGAGCGATCCCGCACTCGACATGCGGGTGTTCCGGACGGGCCGGTTCAACGCGGCCGTCGCCGCCGGGGTCATGTTCAACATCGTGCTCGGCGGATCGATGGTGCTGCTGTCGTTCTATCTCGTCACGATCCGCAAGGAGTCGCACGAGCTGTTCGGCCTGCTGCTGATCCCCGCCACCGCGTTGGCCGCCGTCGCCGCCACCTCCGCCGGACCCACCGCGAACCGGTTCAGTCCCCGAGCCGTGATGATCACCGGGCTTATGGTCATGCTCGGCGGGTTGCTGACGATGCGGTTCTACGACCTGGACACGACGCGCACGACGGTGTTCGTCACCACCGCGCTGATCGTGGTCGGCGGCGCTCTGGTCACGACGCCGCAAGCCATGATCATGATGAGTAGCGCGCCCGATGATCTCGGCGGCGCGGTGTCGGCGGTCAAGAGCGCGGTCAACGAGGGCGGATACTCGCTCGGGCCCGCGCTTTTCGCGCTCGTGGGCATCAACCTGTTCCTCACCGACAGCGCGCACGACCTGTCGCACTCGGGGATCACGCGCGACGAGACGCGCGAGGCGCTGCTGACCGTGCACGGCGGTCACGGCGCGCAGCTGGTGAACCCCGAGCAGGCGCGGTTGGTGGTCGAGCAGGCGCCGCACAACGCCGTCGACGCGATCCATACGTTGAGCTTGATCATGGCCGTCGGTCCGATCGCGGCGATCGTCCTGGCGCTGTGGCTTATCAAGCCCGCGAAGCGCTCAGCAGGCGGCCAGTAGCTCGTCGAGCGCGGTCTCGAAGCGGTCGGCCAGATCCCAGAGGTCGTTGACCAGTTTCCGGCACGAGATGATCCCGATGTTCAGCTTGCCGCCCAACGACATGACCGTGATGTTCAGGCCTGAGCCGTGGAAGATCGGACCCAGCGGATAGAGCGCCTTCATCTCGGCGCCCATCGCGTACAGCTTGTCCTGCGGCCCAGCTACATTCGAGATCACCACGTTGTGGATCGCCGCGCGCTTGAGCGGCGTGCGGGACAGCACGTCCATCGCCATCCCGAACAGCGCGGGGGGCAGCGCCTGGGTGACGTCGGCGAGCAGCGTGGGAGCGATGTCGGCGCTGTGAGCCTTTGCGCGAGAGCTGGATTCGGCGATGGTGCGCAGCCGCTCGGCGGGATCCTCGATGTGGGTCTGCAGGTTGTTGAAGAAGCCCGAAAGCTGGTTGCGGCCGGGCCGGTCGGACTTGTCGTGCACCGACGCCGGGACCACCGCGATCAGCGGCTTGTCCGGAAGCTCGCCGCGCTTGAGCAGGTACTCGCGCAGTGCGCCGGCGCACAGCGCCATGACGACGTCGTTGACCTTGACGTCGAACGCGTTCTTCACCTTCTTGACGTCGTCGAGCTCGAGCTGCGCCACCGCGATGATGCGGTCCGAGGAGATCTCGGCATTGAACACCGTCGCCGGAGCCGAGAACGGGGCGGCCATCGCGTTGCCACTGCGCGCGCGGGTGATGGTGCTGACGAGTGTCTGCATCGTCGCGGGCACCGCCCGGGTGAGTTGCAGCGGACGCATGAACGCGCGGACCAATCCGCCGGCGGCGATCTCGAACGGCTTCGCGCCGCCGAAACCCTCGACGGGTTCGGGTGCCGCGCCGTCGGGTTCGAGGTCGCACAGCGTGCTGATCAGGTTGGCCGCCGACACCCCGTCCACCGCGGCGTGGTGCACCTTGATCAGCAGTGCGACATCGCCGCCGCTGAAGGGGTCGGTTTCGGAGATGCCTTCGATCACCCACATCTCCCACAGCGGCTTGCTGCGGTCGAGCGGTGCGGCCGCGATCCGTGAGCAGACGTCGACCAATTCGTTGCGCCCGCCCGGTGCGGGTAAGGCGATGCGGTGCAGGTGGTATTCGAGGTCCAGATCGTCATCGTCGACCCACACCGGATGATCGAGGTTGAGCTGACTGTTGGCGAGCTTTGCCCGTAGTTCAGGCAGTGCCTTCAACCGCGTGGCCAGATGGTCGCGGGCTCGCTCGAAGTCGTAGCCACCGGGAACGGTCGACGTGTCAAGGCAGGCGATGGAACAGACATTCAGTGGGACACTGGATGATTCGCTGTAGAGCATCGTCGCGTCGAACGCACTGAGCCGTTCCATAGACGCGGCGTACCCGGGTTGACACTCGCGTCAAACCATGAGGGAGGTTAGGTTCGGTCAGCTCTGTTCAGCGGCGGCTTGCGGAGCGTGACGGGCGACGGTCTCGTCCATGGCCTTGCGCAGCGCCGGCATCTCATCGACCAGGCGGGCCAGGTCGTCGCGGTTGATATGCAGTACCTCGGCGCGTCCCGTGGTCGTCACGGTCGCGTTGCGCAGTGAACCGCGACGCAGCACCGACTCGCCGATCACCTCGCCGGGGCCGACGACCGCGATGCGGTTGTGACCGACGTACACGCCGACCTCGCCGTCGAGCAGGATGTAGCAGGCGTCCGACGGGGTCTGCTCCTGGATCAGCGGCCACGGCCCCGAGGTGGACGTGCGGTGCGCCGCTTCGACCAGGCGTCGTAGGTCGTTGTCGGAGAATTTGGAGAAGGTTTCGAACTCCCGGAGCCGGCGGGCGTCCTGTTCAATTTCCTGTCTGCGAGCCTGTTCGCTCTCGCGGGCGTACTTGCGGTTGTCCATGTGGATCCCCGATCCGAGACGTGTCCCTGGCCGAACGGTAGCCGACCTGCGCGATTTGTGTGCGTAAACGAGCGCTCAGCGCGCGTAAATGCACACAAATCGCCGGTTAGCGGGCTGCGGAGCCGTACTCCAGCGCCGGTTCGGCCGAATCGACCTTGCCGTTGCTCGAGATCGTCAGCAGGCCGGGCTGCACGTCGTAGCGTGCCCCGTCCGCCGGATTGGTGGCCACGAACCCGCCGCCCATCTTCTGCGCGTTGAGCTGGACGTTCGCGCCGTCGCGCAGACGCTCGCCGCGGTACTGGTACGTGCCCTGGCCGGTCTCGCAGATCACCGCCAGCGACTGCGACGTGCGGATCGCGGCGACCGGCGTGCTCCCCGACTCGCAACGCGTGGTGTGCCCGATGAACCCCTGCGAATCGGTGCCCGAGACGCCGGCGATCGGCGGTCCGCTTGTGGTCGGGGTCGGGATCGTCGTGGTCGTGGTGGTCGACGGTGTGGTCGTCTCCGTCGTGGACGGGGACGTCGTCTCGGTGGTGGTCGACGGCGGCGCGGCCAGCCGCGTCTGCGGCGCCGAACCTCCGTCGTTGTTGCTGAATACCAGGACGATGGCCAGCACTATCGCCACCGTGAACAGCGCGATCGTCGCGGCCACCAGGCCGATCTGCGTCGGGGTGAAGCGCTTGCGGTTCGCCGGTGGCGGCGGCAGCGGCGCGTACGCCGGCTGATGGCGGGTGCTCACCGGGTTCGGGTCGACGGCCGAGAACTGGCGCGTCGACGGCGCCGGCGGCGGAGGCGGCGCGACCGGGGTGGTGGGCGGCGCCTGCTCGGTGGCGGCCGCCGCGGCCCTGGCGAGCTCCCCGGCCCTCGCGAACCGGTCCGTGGGCTTCTTCGCCATCCCGCGTTCGATGACCTCGTCGAACGCCCGGCTGATGCCGCGGCGCATGATGCTCGGCCTCGGGGGCGGCGAGAACAGGTGCGCCCCCATGATCTCGCGCAGATCGCCGGAGTCGTACGGCGCACGACCGGTCAGGCATTCGTAGAGCAGGCAGGTCAGCGAGTAGATGTCGGAAGCCGGGCCGCCGCGCTCGCCGCTGATGCGTTCGGGCGCCATGTACGCACACGACCCGATCACCAGGCCGGTCTTGGTCACCGTCGCTTCGCCGCCACCGTGGGCGATGCCGAAATCGACGAGATAGACGAAGTCGTCCTGGGTCAGCAGCACGTTCTCGGGCTTGATGTCGCGGTGCACCAGCCCGTTCGAATGCGCGGCGTCCAGCGCAGACGCCACCTGCGTGATGATCGACACCGCGCGCGTCGCCGGCAACGGGCCGTTGGTCCGCAACAACTCCTTCAGACTGGCGCCCTCGACCAGGCGCATGTCGATGTACAGCACACCGTCGATGTCGCCGAAGTCGTGAACGGGGATGACGTGCGGTTCCTGCAGGCGCGCCGCGACGCGCGACTCGCGCCGGAAGCGTTCCTGAAAGTTGGGATCTGCCGCCATATCCGGACGTAGCAGCTTGATGGCCACGGTCCGTTCCTTTGCGGTGTCCCACGCGCGGTAGACCTCGCCCATGCCGCCGACGCCGATCAGAGACTTCAGCTCATACGGCCCGAATCGCGTGCCCAGACGGGAACCGCCCTTCGGGGAGCTCACATGCCATCCTTTCTCTTTTCGACACCAGCGCAGCAACCAGTGGTGTTCCCGCAACGCCGTCTTACGTAACCCGCTCCCCGCAGCGGGTATCGCCGGCGACTCCGATGTCGCAGCAGCACAGGCGATTTCCTCAGTGCGCCAGGTTACCGGCTATTTCGTTTCGCGGTGAATGCGACGGTCACAGCGTCGGCGACCTTCATCGAGCCCATCAGCATGGAGTACGGCTTGAGGCCGAAGTCGGAGTGGCGCACTTCGGTTTCGGATGACATGCGCCACACACCGTCGATGTCCTGCACGGTCAGGTCGACCTCCTGGTCGCGCGTCTTGCCGTTGATCTGCAGCGTGCCGGTCAGACGGTATCCGTCGCGCGTCTTCTCGATGCCGCTCGTTTCGAACTCGATCCGCGGGAACCGCTTCGCATTCAGCACTTTCAGCGCGTTCGACCGCACCAGCGCCTTCTCCGGACCCGTCAACGGCGTCACGCCACCCTCGCCGCTGCGCACCTCGAGCGAGTCGACCTCCGCGGTCAACGTCGCCTCGGAGGGTTCGCCGTCGGACCACCCCACCGTCGCATGCCAGGTGTTCACGGCGATGGTCAGGCGATGACCCATCTTTGCCGCACGGCCTTCAACGCCGGTGCGGATCGTCAACTCACCGTCGGAGGGATCCAGGTTCCACGTTTGCGGGGACATGCGTCCATTGTGCGGAGCACTCTTCCGGCTTGTGACTCTCGGCGTCTTGGGGAGGCCTTTCGTCACTGTCGCCGGTGTCCGGCCAACACCAGACTCAGCCGTGAAGACAGCGGAAGGACGCCAGCGATGACCACAGTCACCTGCCCGGAATGCGGCGAGAGCGTTGACGAGAAAGAGATTCAGTGGGTGACGAACGCCGAAGGCGGCGTCATGTATCGCCTGCCCTGTGAGCACATGGTCGTCGGCACCCTCGAGAACGGCGCCATGACCTACGGTCCGGAACACGTGGGGCTGGACTTCTCGCGGCCCAAGCGCCACCACCATCACCATCTGACCGACGAGCTGGAAAAGATCCTCGGCAGGAAACCGCACGAGGAGTGACACCCGCGGCCGTTTCACCAGGCCCGGCACGGGTACCTGCGTGCAATGGAGTCCGCCCACTTCACCGATATCACCGTGTGCGTCGACGGCACCGAGCACGCCGTGACCGTCGACAACCGCGTCACCCTGCTCGACCTGCTCCGCGAACACCTCGGCGTCACCGCGCCCAAGAAGGGCTGCGACCACGGCCAGTGCGGTTCGTGCACGGTCCTGCTCGACGGTCGCCGCGCCACCACCTGCCTGGCATTCGCCGTCGCGCATGACGGCGCCGAGATCGTCACCGCGTCCGGCCTCGGTGACGGCGACGCACTCCACCCGGTCGCCCAGTCCTTCCTCGACCACGACGGCTTCCAGTGCGGGTACTGCACGCCCGGTCAGATCTGCTCGGCCGTCGGCATGCTCGATGAGTTCAAAGCCGGCCAGCCCAGCGTCGTCACCGTGGAGCTCGAACAGACGCCCGAACTGTCCGATGAAGAGATCCGCGAACGCATGAGCGGCAACCTCTGCCGCTGCGCCGCCTACCCCAACATCGTCGCCGCCATCAGCGAGGCCGCCCGATGATCCCCTTCGACTACCACCGCGCCACCAGCGTGCAGGACGCCGTCACCGCCGTCGCCGACCGCCCCGACGCCGTGTTCCTCGCCGGCGGTACCAACCTCGTCGACCACATGAAGCTCGGCATCCTCGAGCCGTCCCTCGTCGTCGACGTCGGCCACCTACCCCTCACCGACGTCGACCAGTTGCCCGACGGCACCCTGCGCGTCGGCGCCGACGTCCGCAACAGCGATCTGGCCGCGCATCCGGTGGTGCGCAGCCGCTACCCGGTGCTCGCCCGCGCCCTGCTGTCGGCCGCGTCCGGTCAGTTACGCAACCTCGCCACCACCGCGGGAAACCTGTTGCAGCGGACCCGCTGTGTCTACTTCCAGGACGTCACGACGCCGTGCAACAAGCGCAACCCCGGCGACGGTTGTTCGGCGATCGGCGGCTACGTCCGTTATCACGCGATCTTCGGCGCCTCCGAACACTGTGTGGCGGTCCACCCTTCGGACATGGCCGTGGCAATGGCCGCCCTCGACGCGTCGGTCGTGTTCGTCGACGGCTCCGGTGAGCACCGTGTCCCGTTGACCGAATTCCACCGGCTGCCCGGTGACCGCCCCGACCGCGACACCGAACTGCCGCCGGGCGCTCTGATCACCGCGGTCGACATTCCGCCGCCGCCGTCCGGTGCTCGCTCGACGTACCGCAAGGTGCGCGACCGCGCCTCGTACGCGTTCGCGTTGACGTCCGTCGCCGCGGAGCTCGTCGTCGACGGCGGTTCCGTGAGGAGCGCCCGTATCGCGCTCGGCGGCGTCGCGCACAAACCGTGGCGAGCCCGTCGCGCCGAAGAGACGCTCGTCGGCGCGCTCGCCACCGAGGACACGTTCCGTCGAGCGGCGGACGCGGAGCTGGACCAGGCGCAGCCGTTGTCCGGCAACGAGTTCAAGGTCGAGCTGACGCGCGGCGCCATCGTCGCCACACTCGCCGCGCTGACAAACGGAGCGCAGCGATGACCGCGCTGGAACCCCGCACCATCGGCACCCGCGTCACCCGCCTCGACGGCCCGGCCAAGGTCACCGGGACGGCCCCCTACGCGTTCGAGCACCGCGTCGACGCAC